>NZ_JBBBEI010000029.1:0-61776 GCF_037132455.1 Huijunlia imazamoxiresistens
CGGGGTGCAAAGGTAACAGCTTTCATCTCAACCGGCCAAATCTTTTTTCAAGTTTTGACGTTTCTTTTTCACTTCTGTTCAACCCTTTCCAAAGAACCCCCGCTGTTTCGTTTAGCGGGCCGCAAAGATAAGCGCCTTTCGCTTACTGCCAAATCTTTTTTGCAAATTATACCGATAAGGCCCTCCGCTCCCCCCGGGGCATGGCCCGGAACTTCCAGAACGACAGGCCCGAAACCAACAGCAGGGCGCCCCCCGTCCAATACACCCAAAGCGGAATGGGCACCGGATCCCCGGCGGCATAGGAATGCAGGCCGGAAAGGTAATAGTTCACCCCGAAGGAGGTCATGATAATGGAGGAAAAAGCCCACAGGCTCGCCAGGTTGTACACCAGCGCATTGTTCAGGGAAGGGATCAGCCGCAGGTGCAGCACAAAGGCATAGACCATCACCGAGATCAGCGCCCAGGTCTCCTTCGGGTCCCAGGCCCAGTAGCGCCCCCAGCTTTCATTGGCCCACACCCCGCCCAGGAAGGTGCCGATGGCCAGCAAAAACAACCCTATTGTCACCGCCAGCTCATTGACCAGCGTCAGCTCCTGCATGCCCACCCACCAGGCCGCCCCCGGCTTTGCCGGCTTGAATAACAGGAAGAGCAATTGCAACAGGGCCAATACGGCCGCCAGCGCCAATGGCGCATAAGAACTTACAATGATAGCGACGTGGATTTTCAGCCAGTACGAATGCAGCACCGGCATCAGGTTGGTGATCTCGGGATTCAGCCAGTCGAGGAACCCTACGAACAGCAGGGTGCCGGAAAACAGCAGGCTCAGCGGAACGGTAAACCGCGACTTGCCGGCGAACAAGTGGCCGAACAGCAAAATACCCCAAGCCACAAATACCAGCATCTCGAAGCCGTCGGTCCAGGGCGGCCGCTGGGCAACGTACCACCGCAGCCCCAAATGCCCCGTGAACAGCACCAGTCCCAGCCAGCTGGCCACCATCCCCCCTTTCCAGGCCCACCGCACCGCCTTCGCCTGCGTGAACAGGAGGCAAATGCCCAATATCAGCATCAGGGTGCCCAGCAGCCAGAAGGGACCGAACAGCCGGTTGCCCAGGTTCAGGCGGTTGTACAGCAATTCGGCCTGCAGCAGGTTGGCGGCGGGGTATACCCGTTTGCCGGCCTCCCGCTGGAACAGGTCGATATACTCCAGGGACTCGTCCGCCCGCTTCCAGTTGCCGGTCAGCACCCCTTCTTTCAGGCCCGACAGGTACACGGAGGTGATGCCGGAGACAAAGCGGGCGTCCTCCTCATCAAAGCCCTGCCGCGATTGCTGGCTGGTGAACCAGGTATTGTTGGCATCCGTCTTATTGGGAAAGATGCGCAGGAAATCGCCGGTAAGCAAGGCGTAAAAGATATTGAAGCGTTCGTCCGTTTTCAGCAACTCCTTGTGGGCCTCGGACCGCTCCGCCGGCTTCAGCCGGTTGGCTTCCTCCACCAGGTCGTGCAGCAGGTAGTCGCCCTTGTCGTTCACAAACTGCCGGAAGCTGACCCGCTCCACGGGTGGTATGCCCAGGGCCGCAAACACCTGGCGGGATTTTTCCTTGTCCACTTTAATCAGCGGCAACGCACTGAAGGTAACGGGGTCCATTTGCACGGCCAGCAGGAACTGCTCGGCGGACAAGGGAATAAGGTTGGGGCCCGACGGGATCTTTATAGTGGAGCGTCCATTAAGCTTGCGCACGATCTCGTTGGCCAGGGTGTTCAGCGGTTTCATGCGGCCATCCAGGTCCTGCACCACCAGCCGGCCGTAGGCAGAAGCTTTATCCGCCGGCACCAGCAGGGGCTTCCCACCCGCTTGCGCCTGTGCCCCCATGCCTCCCAATAACAAAAGCACCAGGGCGGCGTTGCCGGCCTGCCGGCGCAGACTATCGAGCTTTTTCTGAAGCAAGCGGAAACGGCTGCCTTTGGCGAAGAGCGTCCCCACCATGCCTGCCGCCAGCAACAGGTAGCCTGCATAGGTCAGCCAGGTGCCGGGGCGATCCTGGTTCACCGACAATACGGTGCCCTGCTCGTCGGGATCGAAGGACGACTGGTAAAAACGATACCCCCGGTAATCGAGCACATGGTTCATGAACACCCGGAAGGGAAACCGGGTGGCGCCGTCCTTTACCACCAGCCGGCTGGCATAGCCGGAAGGGCTCCGGCTGCCGGGATAGCGTTCCAGCTCGAATTTTTCGAGGTAAAGACTGAAGGGCAGCTGCTCGGCCCGCGGCCCGTACGTGACCGCATATTGTTTGCCGTTATACGTAAAGGAATGCCAGGCGGGATCGACGTTCGTTACCCGGATATGCGCCTCGGTAACCGGCCGGCCCTGCGGATCGGTGATGGACAGCCGCACCACGTCGGGGAGTTGTTTGGCTTTCTTTTTATCCGGTTCGGGGCGGTAGGTCAGGGCGGCCTGCTCGTGCACGGCTTTTACCAGGAAGGCACCCCCCTCCCACTGGTACAGCGCCCGGAACTGCAGGGGCCTGGTTTCGCCGGCATGGACGACGCCCGCCTGCTGCGTGGCCATCTCCATCACCGGCAGGTGCCTGTCGGAGGTGATCATCCAGGTACCGTTTTGCTTAAAAATCTTTATGGGCTCCGGCCCTTCCGGTGCCGTCCCCACCGTAATCGCCCCTACCGGAAGGGCGCTCCCCTGCGGTATTAAAAAATCCTCGCGGCCGCCGCCCCGGGCAACGGCCAGGTCGATATAGGTTTTATCTCCTTTGACAACCTGCTCCACTCCTCCCCGCACGTACTCCCCGAAAATGACCCGGAAGTGGGGCTCGTCGAAAGAAACATTGGTGACCAGGGGCTTGAAGTTGCGGGCCGCCAGCGTAATGGGCTGGTCGAACCGCTTGCCTTCCTGGCCCGTCAGCTGCCGGAGCTGCAGGTGGCGGGAAGCGGTGTAAAACGTATGGCTGGACTGCCCTTCGCGGATGTGGATCACCCCTTCGCGGCCCAGGTAGCGGGTCACCCCCGCCCCCACGATCATAAGCACAAAGGCCAGGTGGAACAGGCCAATAGGCCAGCGGTTGCGGTGCCACAACCGGTACTGACCGGTATGGGCCAGAAAATTCACGGCCAGCCAGACCAGGATCATTTCGAACCACCAGGCCTCGTACACCAGCTGGCGGGCCGCCGCCGTACCGTGATCGTTCTCGATAAAGGTGGCCGCGGCCATGGAGCCGGCAAACAGCAGCAGCAATACCAGCGTACAGCGGGTGGAGCGCAAAAATTTCAAAGGGGTCATACGGTTACAGGATTAAGCCGATAAACTTGTTTTTCAGGGTGGGCCGGAAGATCAGCATCAGGTAGGCCCAGTTCTGGTTGCTCTTGAGGTTATTGTTGTTCTGCAGCACCTCGAAGGTGTGGGAATAAAAAAACTGGCTGTAACCGCCCTGCAGGGAGATGGCCTCATGGAGCAGGAAGCCCAGCGACAGGTCGAGTTCCGTTCCCAAATAAGCTTTTTGCCGCTCCCCGGCAGGCCGGTACACCGCCGCCTGGGCGGCAAATACGTGGCCGTCGAGCTGCGAGAAAAAGCGGCGGCTCCAGTCGTAGCGGCCGCGGAGGAAATAATCTTCCAGGCCCACGCTGTTTTCGTGGGCACCGCCCACGTAAAAAAGGTCCATATAGCCGTTGTGGGCATGGTTGGTGCCGTAGAGGGGCGAAAAGGAGCGGTTGACCGAAGGGTCGCCCGTGGGCGTGCCGCTCAGGTACTCCAGGCCGGCCGTCAGCCGCAGCTGGCGCCCCGCCGTGCTGTCGCAAACCCACTGGCGGCTGGCCTGGGCGCTGAGGTCATACCCGTTCATGCGCCGGCCCTGCGGGTCGCGGCCGAACTGGTGGTAATAAAAGCCCGAAAGGGTGGTCTTGCCGAAGCCATAGCGGAGTACGGGCACCCCGGCCGTCTGCCGGTGGCGGACGCCCTTTTTCTCAACCTGGCCGTTGGTACCGGTCTGCACGTACTGGCGGCCGTCGTTCCAGAACAGCAGGCCGAACTGCACCTTACCCAACATATTCTCGTAGCGGATCAGCTGTGCCAGCTTGTATTGGTTGGCGGTGGTAAAGATATTACCGCTCAGCTGCTGGGCATCCTGGTTGTAGCCGCCCCCGACATGGAACTTCAGGGCGTCCTTTTCGTATTTCACCAGGGCAAAATCGTGTGCCCGTGCCTGGAGCGCCCAGTCGAGGTTGCCCAGGAAACGGAAATTGTCGTAGTTCAGCTCCTGGCGGCCCAGCTTGATCTTCCATTCGGGGGAAACCTTCAGCTCCAGCCAGGCCTCGTGCAGCGACAGGTAGTTGTCGGTCAGCTTGGTTTGGGGGCTGTTGCCCCAGGTGCGGACGTCCTGGATGCTGGCCTGGAAGGTAAAGATGTCTTTCTGGTAGCCGGCCTGCAGGCGGGCCCGGTGGGCGATAAAGGCCGCGGGATCGGCGCCTTGGGCAATCAGCCGGCCGTAGCCGTTGCGGTATTCGGACCGCTGTACCAGTTGGCCGTCGAGGTTGAACTGGGCGGCGGCGGGCAGGCAGGAAAGGGCCAGCCACAGGCCCCAGCCCGGGAACAAGAGTTTGCGCATGGTTCTGATATTGGTGAAGACTATTGGTTGACCATGGTCACTTTCCGCTGGGCCTCACGGGCCTTGCCCTCTGCCAGCCAGCGGGGCACTACCTTGTCCATAAAATCCGCCTTTTCGAGCTTTTCCTTTTCCAGGTCCACGCCGATATACGCCTGCAGGGCGGACTTGCTGTCCAGGTCCGGCATCTTTACCGGCTGGTTGTGGCCGTGGGCCGCCAGCACCCGTGCCAGCTGGATGCGGGACTCCTCGATGATCGAAATACCCGAAGCCAGCACGCGGCTTGCCTCCAGGGGCGCATGGAAACCGGCGCCGTGCGAAGCCGCTACGTAGTCCCAGCGGAACTGGGCATGGCGGATGCCCTTGAGGATGGGCTCCATCTCCCCCTCGGTAGCGCCCAGCTTCCAGGCGGCCTCGGCCTCCAGGTGGGCCATGGCCACCTGCCGCTGCAGCTGGCCAGTGGTTTGCTTCACCTTTGTCTGGCGCTCGTACACATCCGTTACCAGGTCGTCCACCTTCTGGCGGTGGCACACAAAGCAGGAGTTCTCCACGTTGGCCAGCGGCGAGCCGATATGGTGGTCGGTAAACTTCTGGCCGCCTTCGGTGCCGTAGGGCATGTGGCAGTCGGCGCAGGAAACGCCCCGTTTGGCATGGACGCCAAAGGTGTAGATCTCGTAGTCAGGGTGCTGGGCCTTCAGCATCTTGGTCTTGCTCAGCGGGTGCACCCAGTCGTAGAAGCCCAGGCTGTCGTAATAAGCTTCGATGGCCTCCACCGTATAGCCGTTCTTCCAGGGGAAGGTGAGGTATTGGGCGCCCGGCCGCTGGGGATTGGTCTTGTCGAAATAATATTCCACGTGGCATTGGGCGCACACCAGGGAGCGCATGTCCTGGTAGGAAGCGGTGTTGATGTCCTTTCCAGCCGCCTTGAAGGCTTCCACCAGGGCGGGCCGCGTAATGGTCAGGTTCATGGTCTTGGGGTCGTGGCAGTCGGCGCAGCCGATGGGGTTGATCACCTGGTTGCCGAAGTCCGACAGCTTCTTGCTGTAAAACTGGGTCACACCCAGCTCGTTCATCAGGCGGGGCACGTCGGGACTTTTGCAGGTCCAGCAGGTGCTGGGCATGGTACCCGAGCCGGGATCCTTGGGCGCGCCGATCCGGAAGGACCCCAGTACGTCGCGCAGGGCATGGTTGTGGCCGCGGGGCTGGTTGTAGCCCTTGCTGAAGGCATAGCCGGCCCAGAGGATGATCATTTCCGGGTTTTCGGCCAGCGCATCGCGGAAGCCGCTGGTATTGTACATGCTTTTGAAGGAAGTGTCCATCGTTTTCTGGTACGACTGGTACTGGCGGGGGAAGTTCATGCCCCAGAGCGAATCCCGGGGTTCGATTCCTGCGATGGCCACCTGCGGGTGGTACGCAAAGCGGGCTTCGGTTTTCCGGTCCATAATGGAATACACCAGCATCGCCAGCAAAAACACCCCGACGATGGTCCCTAAAAAAAGTATCCAGTTCTTCATGTGTTATGATTGAGGTGATCGCTTATTTCCCCGGGGCCTGCCGGCCCTCTTCCATTTTCTGTTGCAGCCAGCCCGGCACCACCTTGACGTCGGGACCGGAATGAGCCCGGATCGGTTCGATCTGCAGGCCCACGGACGACAGGCTTTTTACCCGGCCGTGCGGCACCTCGCGGTGGCATTCCCAGCAGGTGCGGCCGGTGCGTTTCGCTATATGGTCTTCCACCCGGCCGGTCATCTTTGCGTCGGTCACCTGGCCGGCATGGCAGCGGATGCAGTTGTCCTGGATCACTTCCATGGAAGCGCCTTTGGCCTTGATCACCTGCGGCTCGGCCCGCAGGGTAAATATGGAAGCGTGGTACAGGCCGTCCTTGGCCTTGAAGAAGTATTTGCTAAAAACATTGTTGTGCGGCACATGGCAGTCGTTGCAGTGCGCCACCTGCCGGTGCGCGCTGTGGTTCCAGGTAATGTACTGGGGCGTCATCAGGTGGCAGTTCACGCAGGCCTGCGGATCGTCGGAAAGGTAGGAGGCAGCATTGCTAAGCCGGAATACGTACAGGCCTAAACCAAAAAATGTCCCCACCGCTACAATAGCCGCGGTCCGCCACCGATGGGGCGGCACCAGGTTGTAGCGGAACAGGAACCGTTCAAATTTTCGAAGCCTTCCCATGCTTGGTTATCTTAACAGGTGAAACAAATGTTCTTTCTGTGCGTTAGTCATAACCGTTACCTACTGCCGTTTTAAATATACAAAAAATTGCACCCAGGCATTAAAATTTTATCAAATAAAAAGAGACCCGCATATCTCTTTTATGGGCGCTATGCCCCTTCTTAAGAACAACCAAATTATTTCCAGCAGGGGCCTCCTTCCATAAAAAAGGGCACCAGGCAGCACCAAAAAGAAAGCTGCAGGATCACCGGCCCCTCCTTTCTCCGCCTCCCGGCTCCCCTAAAGTCAGGACTTCCGGCGCTTATCCGCCTGTGCGGAAGAAAAAGCGCCCGGAACAAGCTTGGAATCTATTTTCTTTTCCTTAGCAGTAATTCCCGTAGGTTTACGTTTATCTTGTAGAGATGCGCGGATTTTGCATTGGCTATATCATCACCTCCATCCTGATCCACCTTTTGGTGGGCAGCAAGTACACATTAATACCCGCCCTCCCCTCCTTCTTTATGGTTCTCTATTTAATTAAAAGCAGGAACAAGAACCGGGAAGAAGCATAAAGAAAGAAAGGGTTCGGAACTTTTTAAAAGTTCCGAACCCTGGCAGCAGAAGTTCTCCTTTATTATACGCCTCAGCTCAATCCTTTCATCAGCACCTCATTTTCCACCGACGGCTTTTTGCTTTCCGCCGCCGGGCTATGTTTCGGCGCGGGCCTTTTGGGCTGAATGAGCTTAGCCACGAGGCCGGTCCAGCCGGTCTGGTGGGAAGCGCCGACGCCCCGGCCGGTATCGCCGTGGAAGTATTCGTAGAACAAAATATAGTCTTTAAAATGGGGATCGGCCTGCTGCCTGCGGCACCGCCCGAAAACGGGCCGGTTGCCCTGTTCGTCGGGCAGGAAGAGCGCCACCAGCCGGCGCGAAAGCTCGTCGGCCACCTGGTCCAGGGTCATAAAGCGGCCACTGCCGGTGGGGCATTCCACCTTGAAGTCATCGCCATAATACTGGTGGAAGCGCTGCAGGCTTTCGATAATGAGGTAGTTGACCGGCATCCAGATGGGGCCGCGCCAGTTGCTGTTACCCCCGAACAAGTGGGAGTCCGATTCACCCGGCGTGTATTCCACGGAAAATTTGGAGCCGTTAACCGCAAGCACATAGGGATGCTGCTGGTGGTATTTCGACAGGGCCCGGATGCCGTAGTCGCTCAGAAATTCCGTTTCGTCCAGCATGCGGCACAGCAGGCGGGTCATACGGTGGCCGCGCAACAGGCTCAGCATGTGCTTTTCTCCCCGGTTGCGCTCCTGGAAGCGCGACACCAGGCTGGCCAGGTCGGGCCGGTAGTCGAGGAACCACCGGAGGCGTTCGGCAAATTCGGGCAGGGCTTCCAGCAGCTCGTGGTCGAGGATCTCCACGGCAAAGAGCGGAATCAGGCCCACCATGCTGCGCACCTTCAGGCGGCGGTGGCGGCCGTCCATCGTCCGCAGCACGTCGTAAAAGAACTGGTCCTCTTCATCCCAGAGGCCGGAATGCTCGCCGCAAATGTTTTCCATGGCGCCGGCGATGTAGAGGAAGTGTTCGAAAAACTTCGTGGCCATGTCCTGGTACACGGGATTGTACAGGGCGAGCTCCAGGGAAATGCGCATCATGTTGAGCGAGTACATGGCCATCCAGCTGGTGCCGTCGGCCTGCTCGATGGTGCCGCCGGTAGGCAGGGGCGCGCTGCGGTCAAACACCCCGATGTTGTCGAGTCCCAGGAAGCCGCCTTCGAAAATGTTGTTGCCCTCGGCATCCTTGCGGTTCACCCACCAGGTAAAATTGAGCAGCAGCTTATGAAAGACCGACTCCAGGAACTGCAGGTCGCCATGGCCGCTGTGGTTCTTCTGGTCGATCTTGAACACCCGCCAGGTGGCCCAGGCGTGCACGGGCGGGTTGACGTCGCCGAACGACCATTCGTAGGCCGGCAGCTGGCCGTTGGGGTGCATGTACCATTCGCGGGTCAGCAGCAGCAACTGCTCCTTGGCAAACTGGCTGTCCACCATGGCAAAGGGAATGCAGTGGAAGGCCAGGTCCCAGGCGGCATACCAGGGATACTCCCATTTGTCGGGCATGGAAATGATATCGGCATTGTTGAGGTGCTTCCATTCGTGGTTGCGGCTCTTGCGGCGCGTTTCGGGCGGCGGCGGCTGGGCGGGATCGCCCTTGAGCCACTGGTCCACGTCGAAATAAAAGAACTGCTTATTCCACAGCATGCCGGCCAGCGCCTGCCGCTGCACCCGCTTTTCCTCTTCGGAAGCAATGTCTTTCTGAAGGCCTGCGTAGAACGTGTCGGCCTCGCAACGGCGCCGGTCAAAAACAGCATCGAAATCCCCGAAGGGGTCCGCAAGCCCCGTAGCCTCCAGCCGCAGCCGGACTACCTCCGAGCCGCCGCCCGCCACCTGCAGGCGGTAATTGACGGCCACCTTCGTACCCACCGCATATTTATTGACCCCATCCTCGAACCCGCTTACCAGGAAATCGTTGATACCGTCCTTGGTAAACTCCGTGGCATTGGGACTGTTGTGCAGCCGCTGCAGGTTGGTTTCGTTATCACAGAAAAGCAGGGGGGCTTTCTTTTCGAGGTGGAGGGTAAAGGGCTCCAGCTTCTTGTGCTCCACCAGCACGTCGCCCCGGTTGGAGGAAAGCAGGCGGGGTTTGTAATTGTCGTAGAAAAGCGAGTTGTCGAGGCCCCACGACCAGGTGTTGCGGAACCAGAGGGTAGGCAGCACATGCAGCTCCGCGGCTTCGGCACCCCGGTTGTGCACGGTTATTTGAATGAGGATGTCATTGGCATCGGCCTTGGCATATTCCACGAACAGATCGAAGTAACGGTTGTCGTCGAAGATGCCGGTATCGAGAAGTTCGTACTCGGGATCGTTCTTACCCCTTGCCCGGTTTACCCGCACCAGCTCATCGTACGGATATGCCTGCTGGGGATATTTGTACAGCATCTTCATGTACGAGTGGTTGGGCGTGGAATCGAGGTAATAGTACAATTCCTTCACGTCCTCGCCATGGTTGCCCTCGGGGCCGGACAGGCCGAAATAGCGTTCCTTGATGATGGGGTCTTTGCGGTTCCAGAAAGCCGGCGCAAAGCACAGCAGCTGTTCGTCGTCGCTGATGCCGCCGATGCCTTCCTCGCCCCAGCGGTAGGCTTTGCTGCGGGCCAGGTCGTGACTCACGTATTCCCAGGCATTCCCGTAGGGGCTGTAGTCCTCCCTTACGGTTCCCCACTGCCGGTCGGTCAGGTAGGGTCCCCAGCGCTTCGCCTGGGGGCCGGAAAGATCCTTGCGAACATTGTCAATCATATGCCAAATTACAAGGATTCCCGGAATTGAGGGATTAGGGTATTGGTTAATTGGTTAATTAGGGGGTTAGGACAGGCGGAGAGTTCGGGAGGCTACAGGGATATGCCGGCCATTACGATCCCTAAATTTTCGGGGGTGATGGGGCCGTTCTTGAGGATCTCGCCGCCCTGCATCCAGTAATAGCTGGAGGCATGCTTCAGGGCAAAGGCCACGAACTGCTCCACCAGCAACACGGTAATGCCCATTTCGGCGCTGACCTTTTTGAGGATGCGGCCGATCTCCTGCACCACGTTGGGCTGGATGCCCTCGGCCGGCTCGTCGAGGAGCAGCAGCCTGGGCTCGATGGCCAGCATGCGGGCAATGGCCAGCTGCTGTTGCTGGCCGCCGCTGAGCATCCCGCCCTTGCGGCCCCGGATATCGGCCAGGGCCGGGAAAAAACTATAAGCCGTTTCCTTTGCTTTCCGGACATTCATTTTCCGCACCTCGCAGCCCAGCCCCAGGTTCTCGTCCACCGTCAGGTAGGGAAAGATCATCCGGCCCTGCGGCACATAGGCAATGCCCTGGCGGGCACGTTCCTCGGTGCTCAGGCGGTGCAGCGGCACCCCCCCCAACGTAACGGTGGCGGCATGATTGGGCAGCAGGCCCATAATCGCTTTCAGCAGGGTGGACTTGCCCGCCCCGTTGCTGCCGATAACGGCGCAGATCTCGCCCTGCGGGATCTCCAGCGACACATCATGCAGGGCCGACGCACCGGAAGCATAGCCGGTGGTCAGGTTCGATAAAGAAAAATAACTCATACCCAAATTTTCAAGTAACGATAAACAATGTACGCTCCCGGGAAGTTTCCAATACCCAATACCCCAATTAACCAATACCTTCTCCTACGAGTCCCTTCCCAGATAAATCTCCACCACCTGCTGGTTGTTCACCACTTCGCTGAACAGGCCCTGGCAGATCACCCGCCCTTCGTGCATGACCACCACGTTGGACGAAAAGTTCTTGACAAACTTCATGTCGTGCTCCACCACGAAGACGGTACGGTCGCGGCCGATCTCCTGCAGCAGTTCGCCGGTTTGGTCGCGTTCGGAGGGCGACAGGCCGGCAATGGGCTCGTCCACCAGCAGCAGCTCGGGATCGTTGATGGTGGCCATGGCAATTTCCAGCCACTGCTTCTTGCCGTGCGACAGGCTGCCGGAAACGGTATGCTTGTGCGCCGCCAGGCTCATTTTCTCCAGCAGCCGGTCGATCCGGCCTTCGTCTTCGCCGGAGAGCTTGAAATGATAGAGGTACCAGAGCGGCGGCTTGCCGCTCAGCACCGCCAGCTTCAGGTTTTCATAAACCGTCTGGGCGGGAAAGATGGTGGGGTTCTGGAACTTGCGGCTGATGCCCAGGTGCACGATGGCTTCGGGCTTCTGGTTCTGGATCTCCTTCTGGCCCTTGTACACGATGGTTCCTTTATGGGCCTTTACCCGGCCGCAGATCACGTCGAGAATCGTGGTCTTGCCGGCGCCGTTGGGACCGATAATAAAGTGCACCCCTTTGTAGGGAAAGGTCAGCGAAACATCGTTCACCGCTTTGTAGCCGTCGAAGTCCACGACCACGTTCGAAAGGGAAATAATCGGTTTTTGGGTCATAGTTCTTTGCTGAGGTTAAAAACCTGGTTGGGAAGAGAGGCCATCTCCTGCTGCGGCTGCGGCTTCGGGGCGGCGGCCTTTTTCCTTTTCTGCAGCAGCTGCTGCACCGAGCCCACGATGCCTTTCGGGAACACCAGCGTGGTCAGGATAAAGAGCGAGCCGTAGAAGTACCACCAGAAGTCGGGCATGCTTTCGCTGAACGAGGTTTTGGCGATGTTCACCAGCAGGGCGCCGGCTACGGGCCCCAACAGCGTCGCCCGTCCGCCCACGGCCACCCAGATGGCGAATTCCGTGGACATCAGGATGCTCATGCTCGAAGGCGAAATAATGCCCACGATCAGCACAAACAGGGCGCCGGCGATGCCGGCGATGGCCGCCGAAGCCGCCAGCATCAGCAGCTTGAACCAGTCGGTACCATAGCCCAAAAAGCGCAGGCGGGTCTCCCCATCCCGCAGGGCCTGCACGATGGTACCGGCATGCGAGCGCAGCCCCACCCAGGTCAGGAACACCACCCCGCAAAGGGCGGCAAAGGCCGTGACGTACAGGATATGAATCAGCTTCGGGTCGTTCATCGACAGGCCGAACAGCCCGTTGAAGCCCGTGATGCCGTTGGTGCCGCCGGTATACCCCTGCTGGCCGATGAACAGGATGGAAAAGATCAGGGTGATGGCCTGGCTGATAATGGTAAAATAAACGCCGCGGGTGCCCGACTTAAAGAGCGGATAGCCGATCAGCAGCGACAGGGCCACGGGCAGCGCCACCACCATCGCCAGGGCAAAGGGCAGCGACTGGAAGGGCTTCCAAAACCAGGGCAGCACCTCCACCCCCGACCACTCCATGAAGTCGGGCAGGGGCTGCGCCTGCAGCTTTAAATACATGGCCATGGCATAGCCGCCCAGGGCAAAATACACGCCGTGGCCGAGGCTCAGGATACCCGTGTATCCCCACAGGAGGTTCACCGCCACCGCCACGATGGCAAAGACATAAAACTTGCTGAGCAGCGACAGCCGGAAGTCGGACAACACCAACTGGGGCAGGATCAGCAACACCAGCACCCCCAGCAGGATTCCTATTTTTCTCTTCATAATTTTTCGTTTTCCGTTTAATTCAGTGCCCGGTCTTTCAGCGGCGCCAGCCCCGCAGGCTTTACCTGCAGCACTACCAGCACCAGCGTCAATATCAGCGCCTTGGCCGTGCTGGACGTGGTGAAGAATTCGATATACGGACCGGTAATGCCTACCAGCAAAGCCCCCAGGATAGTGCCCCTTAGCCCGCCGATGCCGCCCAGGATCACCACCAGGAAGGCGTCCATGATGTAGTTCTGCCCCGTGGAGGGCCCGATGGATCCCAGCATGGAGATGCATACGCCGGCGATGCCGGCAATGCCGCAGCCGATGGAAAAGGTCAGGGCGTCCGCCTTGCGGGTCTGTATGCCCATGCAGGCGGCCATTTCGCGGTTTTGCATCACGGCCTGCAGCACCCGCCCCTTGGCGGTCCGGTACAGGAAATAATAAACGGCGGCGCAAATGGACAGGCAGACCGCCAGGATCAGCAGGCGGTTGTAGGGCATCTGGAAGTTGCCGGTAATGCGGATCCCCTGCGACAACACTTTGGGAATGGCAGCCTCCACGTTGTTGGAGCCAAAGAGGTTGCGGGCCGCCTGCTGCAGGATAAGGCTTACCCCCCAGGTGGCCAGGATGCTGTAAATGGGCCGGCCGTACAGGCGGTGGATAAGGGTGCGCTCGAGCACCCAGCCGATAGCCGCCGCCAGCACAAAGGCCAGCACAAAGCTCACGGCCAGCCCGCCCATGGAAGGTTCCGGGCCCATCAGCTTGCCGATGATAAAGCTGCTGTAGCTGCCGATCATGATGAACTCGCCGTGGGCGAAGTTGATGACGCCCATCATGCCGAAGGCAATGCTAAGCCCCAGGGCCGTCAGCAGCAGGATGCTACTGATGCTCAGCCCATTGAACAGCAACGAAAAGAGTTGGTCGGTCATAAAGAAAGATTAGGTCAAGGAAAAGGTTGATTTACCCTGAGCCTACGCTCCCGCCGCAGGTTGCCACCTTCAGAAGTCGCAGGCCAGGGATAAACCAGGAATTTGGATATTAGGATATTAGGGTATTAGGGATGGGTGGAACAGGTTTTACAATGGGGTATCGTACAGACAAGAACGATTCAAGTAAAAAGACCGTTGCGGTCGAAAGGCCCAATGAACCAATGAACCAATGAACCAATTCCTAGAATAAGGAGATTCCCAGCAGCCCATTTACACTTTTGTTCATGGGGCTGGCAACCACGCCGCCGGTGACGCCGACCTGCCAGGTGTCGGTGATTTTTATGGATTTGCCCACCGTGATGCCGGCTTCGGTAACACCGGAGGATTTGGCGCCCCAGAAGGAAGTGTTGTCCACGTTGTTCAGCACGAAGCCGTACGAAACAAAAGGTTTTACGGAAACGCCTTCGGCAGGCTTGAAGCCGTAGGTCCCTTTCAGGTAGGTGGAATAGCGGTTCTCGCCGCTGCGGGTATACGTGCCCGGTACATCGGCGGCGGTCAGGCCGCGGTCGCGGCCATGGATGATGGTCGCTGCAAACAGGCTGAGCGGCACTTTTTTAAAATCATAGGAGGCCGACAGGTCCAGGAAGTGGCGGGTGGTTTTGGAGCGGTAGTCGAAATAATTCGTCGGGGCGGTCTTGGGGTCGGCAGCGCCGCTGGTAGGACTGGTAAAGTTATATATGTCCCAGAGCGCCAGGGTAAAGCCGCCGGCGGAATAGGAAACAAAAAGATCCACGTCCTTGAAGACGCCATCCAGGCCGAAGCCGTTCCAGGAGCCCACGGCAAAGCCGCTTTTCGTTTTCATCGAAATGGTGGTGGCCACCATCGGCGACAGGCCGATAGCGCTGCCGCGCCAGTACCACTGGTTGTGCAGCGATACGTTGGCATCGAACAGCTTTTCTTTCACCGGTGGCTCTTCCTTCGCGACCTCGGTGGGCACCTCCGACTGTACGGGCGCTTCCTGTGCCCGGGCGGAAGAAAAAACAGCGGAACCGGAAAGTATAAGCAGCAGTAATTTTTTCATAAACAGGAATTTTTTATGGCCGCCGGCAGCCACTGGCGGGTGCTGCCGGCCTGGAGCCATAGGTGAACGAATGGAGGGATGGAGCTGCAGTATTCCTGAAACTTTCGGAAAGAAAGGTGAAATAAGCAGTTGGTTTCGGAAAGGTGAAGCCGGGAAAACAGGGCGATACGTTTGGGGACGGCGCCGGCCCTTCACTGTTTACCGCCCTTAAAAACCAGGGATCGCTTACTCGGTGATCTGGCCGGGGGCGATTACTTTCTTTTTGGATACCAGGGCCGGGAACGGATCGGGCTTGATCATGCCGCCGGACTGGTACACGATATCGAACAGGCCCTGGTCGTTGACTTTGCCCACCAGGAAATTCTTGACCGTATGGTTGTTGGTGCTGTCGATGGTCACGGTTCCTTCCGGGGCGTCGAAGGAAATGCCCCGCACCGCGTCGCGCACGGCGTCCACCTCGAAGGTGCCGGCCTTTTTAACGGCTTCGGCCCACAGGTATACGCCGAAGTAGGCGGCTTCGATCGGATCGTCGGTCGGCTTATCCGCGCCGTACTTGGCCTGGTAGGCCTTGATAAAGGCATCGTTCTTGGGCGACTTCATGGTCATGAAGTAGTTCCAGGCTGCATAATGGCCTTTCATGATGGCGGCACCGATGCCTTTCAGCTCCACTTCCGCAATGGAAAAGGACATGGTGGGCAGGGTAGCGGCGGTAAAGCCGGCAGCGGCCAGTTGTTTGAAGAAGCCCACGTTGCTGTCGCCGTTGAGGGTGTTCAGCACGCAGTCGGCGCCGCTGGCCTTGATCTTTTCTATGACGGTGGAGAATTCGGTTTGTCCCAGGGGGGCGTACTCCTCTCCTACCAGCTGCACGCCGGCCTGGGCCAGGGCAGCCTTGATGATCTTGTTGGCGGTACGGGGAAAGACATAGTCGGAGCCGAGGAGGAAGAACTTCTTTTTCCCTTGTTTGATGAACCAGTCGACGGCCGGCAGGATCTGCTGGTTGGGCGCCGCACCGGTATACACCACGTTTTTGGAGGCTTCCATGCCTTCGTATTGAACGGGATAGAACAGCAGGTGGTCTTTCTGCTCAAAAACCGGCAGTACGGCCTTGCGGCTGGAGGAGGTCCAGCAGCCGAACACCACGTTTACCTTATCCTGGTCGATGAGCTTAGTGCTTTTCTCGGCAAAGGTGGGCCAGTCCGAGGCACCGTCTTCTACGATGGGTTCGATCTTTTTGCCCAACAAGCCGCCGGCGGCGTTGATCTCTTCCACGGCCAGGAGGGTGGCATTTTTGACATCCACTTCCGAAATGGACATGGTACCGCTCAGCGAGTGCAAAACGCCCACTTTGATGGTTTCCCCCGCAGCGGTGCCCGCAGGGGCCGAGCTCCCGGAATTGCAGGCGCTCAGCAGGGCGAGCAGGGCACCCGAAACCATTAAAAATTGGAACTTTTTGACACAGTACATAAGGTTCATAGCGTAGTTTTAAAAGATTAATAAAATGTTAATGCATTAACCTTCCTTACAAACTTAGCTATTTAACCATGACAACGATCAATTATTTACTATTATTTTCTAAAATTATATCCCATAAAGCTAAATGACCATCAAAAATTTTATATCTCATTTTTAATAATTCATTTCTCCGGAGCGGCAACGACACCCTCCTGCAGCTCGATCTTTTCGGCGAATTCGGTATCCAGCTGCTCCATTACCGAGGTGGCGGTAAGGCCGTGAATAATAATGGAAAGCAGCACCACAAAGGCGCCCGTGGCCCAAAGCTCTTCGTCGAGGCGGAAGCGCTTCTCATGCAGGGCAAAGGCCAGGTAAAAAAACGAACCCATCCCCTTGATGCCGAAAAAGCCGGTGGCCAGCTTTTCCTTGATGTGCAGGGGGCTGCCCGCCAGCCCGATCAGCGCCGTCAGCGGACGAATGAACAGCACAAACACCACCCCCAGCACGGCCATCTGCCACGACAGCTTGTCCAGCACACCGCTCACCAGGCTGCCGCCGAACAACAACAGCACGATTGCCACCAGGATGCGCTCGATCTGGTCGGTAAAGGCGTGCAGCTTGCGGTGGTACTTGTGGTGCATCTCGTAATTCCTTAGCGTGACGGCCGCCACGAATACGGCGAAAAAGCCGTAGCCATGGATCATTTCCGTCAGGCCATACACCAGCAACGTAGCCGAAATAGCCACAAAGCCGTCCTTGGTCACAATATACTTTTTCTGCTCGGGCAGCCGGAACACCAGGTAGGCCAGCAGGCGCCCCAGCAAAAAGCCGCTGACGATGCCGGCAACGACCTTGTACAACAGGTCGCCCCACAACCAGGCAGGCAGCACTTCCGACGGGGTAGCATGGGCCGCCAGCGCAATGGCCAGCCAGACAAAGGGAAAAGCCGTGCCGTCGTTCATGCCGGCCTCGGCCGTAAGGGCAAACTTTACGTTGTCCCGGGCCTCTTCCAGGGGCGGCCCCACCTGCACATCCGCCGCCAGCACCGGGTCGGTAGGCGCCAGGACGGCACCCAGCAGCAGGGCGGAGGCCAGGTCGAAATGCAACACCCACATGGCCAGGGCCGCCACGATGGCTATGGAAAGGACCAGGGTCACGCTGACCAGGCGCAGGGGCACGGCCCACTGCCGCAGCGAAAAGGGCTGGTCGATCTTCAGGCCCGAACCCATCAGCGACACGATCACCACCAGCTCGGTGAGGTGCAGCGTCATGGTATTTTTCGACAGGGGATCGGGCAGGGGCAACAACCGGCCGAAGGCCAGGTACAGCAGGATGCCCAGGATCACATAAATAACGGAATAGGAGATCTTTATTTTCCGGGAAATGGACGGCATCCAGGCCATACCCAGCGCCGCCAGCCCGATTATGACGAGGATGATAATGTACGTGCTCATACAACTTAGGTGTGCCCTAATAAGGCAAGAATGATGCCCTCCGAACGGGTTTACGGGTTTACGAGTTCACGGGTCCCGGGGAAGTTCCTGAGTTCCTGGGTTCCTGAGTTCCTGAGTCAGCGGCTGGGATATAAAAAAAGCAGCGGACAGGCCGCTGCTTTTTTTATGTTTTATGGTGGGGGTATACTAAACCGTATCCACTTTCTTTTGGGCTTTTGCCTTGGGTTTGGGCTTGGCTTCTACAGGAGCTTCGTCCACAACTTCCACCTTAGGTTCCGCTTTGGCCTTAGCCGCCTTGGGCTTCGCTGCAGCTTTGGGTTGGGCGGCCACTTCCGGCTTTGCTTCGGCCTTTGCCTTGGCAGCAGCTTTCGGCTGGGCTTCTGTTTTGGCCTTTGCTTCCGCTTTCGGTTTCGCTTCAGGCTTGGCTTTCGCTGCAGCCTTGGGTTTCGCTTCGGCTTTCGGCTTGGCGGCAGCCTTGGGCTTGGCTTCAGCCTTCGGCTTGGCAGCGGCTTTAGCGGCAGGTTGCTTTTCTGCCACCGGGGCCAGCAGGCCGTACTCGCGGATCACCCTGAGCGCCTCGCCCACACTCCAGGCCTGGGCAATGGCGCCCCGGGCATCGTGCGGCGCTTCGGCATCATAGATCTCCGAAACGGTGCCGATACCGCCTTCGGACAGGGTGGGCAGGAAGGCTTCCACCACCTGGGCGGCCTTCTTCTTCTGGGCGGGCGTAGCCGACACCTTCAGCAGGGCGTCCACGTAGGGACCCAGCAGCCAGCTCCAAACCGTACCCTGGTGGTACGAGGAATCGCGCTGGGCAGGATCGCCGAAATAGGCAGGGGTATACTGAACGGCATCGGGCGACAGGCTGCGCAGGCCTTTGGGCGTCAGCAGCTTTTCTTCCACCGCCTTCACCACCGCTTTTGCCTTGGCAGCATCGGCCAGCGTAAAGGGCAGGCTCACGGCCAGCAGCTGGTTGGGGCGCAGCGCCGCATCCACACGGCCGTCGGCTTCCACCACATCGTTATAATAGTTGCCTTCGGCATTCCAGAACAGGCGGCCAAAGCTGTCTTTTACCTTCTGGGCTTCGGCAGCAAATACGGCGGCGCGCTTCTTCTGGCCTTTCAGGGCCCAGAGCTCGCTGGAGATCACCAGCGCATTGTACCACAGCGCCTGGACTTCCACCGGCTTGCCGGTGCGCGGGGTGATGACGTTGCCGTTGACGGCAGCGTCCATCCACGTCAGCTGCACGCCTTCGACGCCGGCAACCAGCAGGTTGTCGTCGTCCACATGGATATTGAAGCGGGTGCCTTTGTAGTGCCAGTCGAGGATGTCGGTCAGCACGGGCAGCAGTTCGTCCAGCACAAAGGCGCTGTCGCCGGAAGCCTGCAGGTATTTCCAGGCGGCCACGAACAGCCAGAGGGCGCCGTCGACATTATTATAAGCGGGCTCGGAGCCGTCGTCCTCGGTGCGGGTAGGCAGCTGGCCTTCGCTCACCGAGCGGGCCATGGCCGCCAGGATGCTGCGGGCATCGCTGAAGCGGCCGGTCGACAGGCAGAGGCCGGGCAGGGCGATCAGCACGTCGCGGCTGTAATCGGTGAACCAGTGGTAGCCGGCCACGATGGTTTCCTGCTCTTCGCTCTTCTGCACAATGAACTGGTCGGCAGCCAGCACCAGCTGGCGCACCACAGGGTTTTGCTCGTCGCCCACCAGCGCCTGGCGGCGCTCTACCTCGCGGGCAAAGAGCGTGGCGGCATCGGCGCCGGCCTGGTCGTCGGTGGACAAGATCACGTAGATCGTGTCGCCTTCCCTGGCTTCCAGGGAGAGCGTGCCGGGGTTCAGCAGGTCTTCGTTGCATTCCAGGCCGCGGCATTGCTCCTCGTGGTAGTTGAAGCGGTAGTACCAGAGCGGGTTGTGCTCGTAGCGGCCGTTCGCCAGTTTTATGAAGATGCCGGGGGTGCCTTCGTACAACTGCGTATAGAGCTGGCCGTTTTCGAAAACAGCTTCCTGGCTGGCCTGGCCGTTGGCCTCGGTCAGCTTGTGGCAATCGCGTACGGCCAGCAGGGGCGCGAATTCCAGGGTGAAGGACTGCGGGGCCTTTTCCACCTCGTATTTCAGTACGGTGGTGTTGGCGCCGTGCACCATCAGCAGGCTTTTGCGCAGCTCGATGCCTTCGGCCTCGTACAGGAAGGACGGGTAGAGGTCGCGGCTGAAGGTTTTGAGGTGCCAGTGGCCCTGGGGCGAGATCACGGTGCCGTAATCGTTGGTGCCCAGGCCGATGCGCCGGTCGCCGGTAACGATGGTCTCATCCAGCTTCGACACCAGCATCATGCGGTTGGCCAGGTATTGGGGAGCCGCCACCAGCAGACCGTGGTAACGGCGGGTATTGCAGCCCGTGAGGCAGGAGCTGGCCCATCCGCCGAGGCCATTGGTCTCCAGCCACTCGTTTTTATTTAAGTTATCAAAAGAGAGCTGTGGCTCTAAATTTAATTGAATCATATAATTAAGGATTTACGATACTTTCGGTTTGTGTGTTTCCGGAGAAGGAGCGTGCTCCCGCTGACTGTCCGCCTTTAACCTCCTGGTGCCCGCTGCTGCCGCCGGCAGATAGGCACTTTTATCTTCCTCCTGTAAAAACCGGCGTGAAAATATTCATAAAATAGGACTTTACGCCGAAAAGGACGCCACTTTATGGCTTAAAAACACGTAAAAACCCAGTACGGGAGCGGATTTTCCCCTATACCGGCCGGACCGCAGCCTACCGAAAGGACCGAACACCCGTTAATCGACGATCGTGCCGGCGAGGGTCATGGTTGCGGACTGCAACAGTCCGTTCAGCTCAGGATGGCCGGGTACCGACGGCTGGAACGTGGCGGCAGTTTGATAGGTACCGGGCGGGTATACCTGGGCGTTTACGGTAGCATGGATGACAGTCCTCCGCCCGGGAAGCACCCCGCCGGAAGGAGTGACCGCGGAGGCCCGGATAGCGGTGGTATTGACCGGCACCTGGCCCGCATGCGTAACGCCGGAAACGGCAATGGGGTGGTTGCCCCGGTTGACATACCCCCCTGCCTCCAGGAAATGAATGCTGCCTTTGGCAAGATGGGGCAGGGTGGCTGCCGGCGCTTCCAGTTGAATGGGATCCCGTACATCCACGATCACATCGTACAGCATTACCTCGTCGCCTTTCTTCACAATCGCGTAAAAAACCTTCGGATAGGCAAAGTCGATGCTCAGGCCGGAGGCCGGGTAAAGGTCGGTTACTTCCGCAGGAGCCTTGCCCGGGTCCTGAGAATAATACAGACCGGCACCCTGGTAATGTATCGTGGGCTTCAGAGCGGAAAAATTGGTACCGGCCGGAACGAATACAAAGATTTTTCCAAATGAAAGAAAGCCATGGTCGATCATGAAAGCAGCGATATCAGACGACAGCCCCGGGTTGTTTCTTTTTTCAAAACCAAAATAAGTGATCCGGGCGGGCACGTCCGGAAGCACCGGCTCCTCGCTCACAATTACCTGGTAATGAACCGACCGGGCGGGATTTTTAGTCGAACGAAGGGTGTACAGGACCGGCAGGGAAAAATCCTGCAGCTCGCCCAGGCGGGGAGCGACCGTAAAGACATCGCCGGTAAAATTCGTGGCCAGGGGCGTCAGCCTCCGCCCGGCGTAGCCCCTGGGGAGGACCAGGGTTATTTTTCCGGGCACGGTCTCCACGTCGTTCTGCACCTGCGGGTGTTCGATGGAAACGACGGTACCGACCCCTTCGGCCAGTTCAAATGCTTGCATCCGGGCGGCGGCCCAGTCAATAGGCGCCTCGCCCGTACCATGGCCGCCCTTTTTGCAGCCGGCCGCCAGCAACAGCAGGAAAAGGAAGGCAGTTAATTTTGGAATAAGGGAATGCATGATTTCAAAAATTTAAGGGTGAAGGGCGCAAAAATACCTCCTCCCCCGCCCCGGTAAAGGCAATAAGGATGAGGCCGCCTTTTGCCGTGACGGGCGGAAACGCTAAGGTTTTGCCAATAGTTAAACGTCCAACCATTATGGTTCAATGTTTAACCATTAAGCACTTAACTTTGCCGTCCAATGACGGAAACCAACCCTACCGAAGTTTTTTCCTGTTTTATGGCGACCATGGGCAAGGCCAGCTCCAAGATCAAGGCCTTCCTGCGGGCAAAGCTGAAGGACCATAACATGGACCTGACCTTTGAAATGCTGCAGGTGCTGAACCATCTATGGGACAAGGACGGCGTGAACCAGCAGGAGCTGGCCAACCTGCTGCACAAGGACAAAGCCAGCCTGACCTACCTGATCGACAACCTGTCGAAGCGCGAACTGGTGCAGCGCACCGAGGACGCCTCCGACCGCCGCAACAAGATCATCCGGCTGCTGCCGGAAGGCAAACGCCTCGAAGGCATCGTCCGCCCCTGGCTGTGCGAGCTGTCGGTAGCGGCGGGCAAAGAGGTGCCGGTAGCCCTGTTGCAGGATGGCATCACCCTGTTCTCCCGCATTTACAGCAATCTTTGCCAGCTGGAAGACTAAAAACCCTTTATACCTATAAAAACGAGCGAACGATGCTGCAGCCGATGGAAGCCTTAAACCAGATCAATTAACCCACTGTGAGACAACACACGATTTCCAGAATATTTATTCTCTTCCTGCTCCTCCTTTCCACGGCTGCGCTCCATGCCCAGGTGTACAAGGTACAGGGCCAGGTGCTCACGTCCCAGGCACAACCCATCCCCTTTGCCACCATCCGGGTAAAGGAGCTGCGCTCCGGCACCACGGCGGGCGCCGACGGCCATTACGAGCTGGCGCTGGGCGCCGGCGACTACCACCTGCAGGTGTCCATGATCGGCTTCAAGCCCCTCGAACTGCCCCTTCGGGTAAGCGACTCCGTACAGCGCGATATCGTACTGGAAGAAGAAGCCCAGAACCTGTCGGAAGTGGTGGTGCGGGTAAAGGCCCGGGACCGGGCGGAGGAGATCATGCGCCAGGTGATCCGGAAAAAAGACAGCATCCAGGCCGCCGCAGGCGCCTACTCCTATCGTTTGTACATCAAGGGGATCCTGCACAACCAGGGCGGCCGCCCCTCTAAAAAAGAACTGGCGGAATGGAACCGCGCCAACCGCCCCGACCTGGAAATGACCGAAGTGCTGGCGCAGGTGGACGTGCAGCCGGGCGGCCGCCTAAAGGAAGAACGCCTGGCGGTCAGCGGCACCGGCAAAAACCTGTTCTACCTGTCGGCCACCGAAGGCGACTTCAACATCCACAACAATCTGATCAACGTGCCGGCGATCTCGCCCACACCCTTCCTGTCGCCGGTCAGCAATGCCGGCCTCATCGGCTATAAATTCAGGACCACCAAAATCCAGCGCACCGGCAAACACCGCGTGTATACGTTTTCCATAAAACCCCTGCAGGTAACCAACGCCACCGTGGAAGGCGAGCTGACCGTCTCGGACAGCTCCTGGACCGTGCTGCACGCCCGCTTCCGCTTCCCCTCCTACCACCTGCAGGAGTTCGACTTTTTCGAGGTGGAGCAGGACTACGACTTCGCTTCCGGCAAAGCCTGGATGCTCTCCCGCCAGCAGTTTACCTACTATACCCGGGGCCGCGGCAGGATCTATTCCGGCCAGACGCTGGCTACCTATTCGAACTACGAGCTGAACAAGCAGTTCGGCAAGCGCCATTTCGGCGCGGAGGTAAGCGCCACGGCAGCCGAAGCCTACACCCGCGACACCGCCTACTGGAAGACCGTGCGTACCGAACCGCTGTCCGACAAAGAAGCCCTGTACGTAGCCTATGCCGACAGCCTGCAGCGCATCTCCCGGTCGGAAGCCTACCTCGACTCGCTGGACCGCCTGGTAAACCGCCTGACCTGGCAGAAGGTGGGCCTGTTTGGCCAGTCGTTCCAGGACCACCGCAAGGAGCGCATCTGGCACTTCCCGGGCGTCGCCTCGCTCTACCAGCCCATCGCCTTCGGCGGCAGCCGCCTGCGGCTGAACACCTATTATTCCAAAACCTCGGTGGCACGCCGCCACTTTAACATTTTTGCAAACCTCAGCTACGGTTTTCGCAACAACGATATCAACGGAACCGTGGACCTGTACCGCCGCTACAACCCCTTCAACCGGGGCTTTTACACCCTGTCGGCGGGCCGCGAGTTTGCCTTCATCAACGAGGGCGACGCCTGGATCAACATGATCCAGCGCAACAACTTTTACCTGAACAACTACGTGGGCGCCGGTTACGGCCTGGAAGTGCTGAACGGCCTGGTGGTGAGCGCCGACGCCAAGTTCGCGCTGCGCCAGTCGGTAGCGGGCTACAAAACGGGCAAGCTGGCCGACAGCCTGCTGACCAACGTCGTCACCGACAACCAGGCGGTGACCTTCCAGCCCTACAACGCCGTTTACGGCAAGCTGAAGCTGGCCTACACCCCCGGGCAGCGCTACCGCCGCGAGCCGAAGGAAAAGGTGATCCTGGGCTCGAAATGGCCCACCCTCTACCTGCTGTGGGAAAAGGGTATTCCAGGGATCGGCCGCAGTGCCGTAGACTTCGACTACCTGGAGGCGGGCCTGGAGCAGAGCCTGAAGCTGGGGCTGGCCGGCATCTCGCGCTATACCATCAAAACGGGTGACTACCTGAACCGGAAGGACCTGCGCTTCATTGACTACAAGTTCCAGCGCCGCGGCGATCCGCTGCTGTTCATGAACCCTTACAAATCGTTCCAGGCCCTGGATTCCACCTTCCCGGTGTTTCACCGGTTTTTCGAGGGGCACCTGCTCCACGAGTTCAACGGCCTGTTTCTAAATAAAATACCGCTGCTGAAGAAACTGCAACTGCGCGAAGTGGGCGGCGCCGGCTTCCTGATCGCCCCGGAGCGCCACCTGCGCTACGGCGAGCTGTACGTGGGCATCGAACGGGCTTTCCAGTCGCCCTTCAACCCCCTGGACCGCTTCAAGCTGGGCGTGTACGTGGTTTCCTCTGTTTCCAACCAGTTCCGCGACCCCGTTCAGTTCAAGGTAGGCTTTACCACCTGGGACAAGCGAAAGAATAAATGGTTTTAGGACCTATTTTACGCAGATTGACCGGGATGAAAGGGAAGCCCGCAGGGCTTCAACAAAAGTAGCCCCGGGTGCAACCCGGGGTTCAGCCGTAGTTCGTCACCCCAACCCCGCAGGGGTTGATTGTGGAACCCGCAACATACAAGCAGTCCGGAGTCCGGAAGACATTTCGAAAGGTCTATCGGGATTCAAGCCTATATTAAATTGACCAGGACACATTCAACCCCATCCGGGGTTGGGGTGATGAACTACGGCTGAACCCCGGGTTGCACCCGGGGCTACTTTTGTTGAAGCCCTGCGGGCTTCCTGCTACCGTCCTCAGCAAAAGATGTGTCCTAACAGCAACTCCACATGGAGAACCTATTCTGCCTCAGCAGGAGGGGCCGGGGGTGAGGCCCTAATGGCCCTTCTTTTTTAGTAAAATGCCCTGGCTTTCACTCTTATTCTCATAGATCAGCCGTACCAGTTCCCAGCCGTTATAATCGAAGAAATTGAGGGCGCCGGCCGTGGTTTTAAAGGTAAGGGCCTTGCCGCCGCTGTCGCAGAGCCGGAACTCGCGTTCGGACCTGGCAGACTGGCCGTAATCGAAGGCAAAGCGTTTGTCCAGGTTGCGGAAGAACATGGAGGAGCCCGAGGTGATCTCGGCCAGGGCGAAGAGGGCGTCGATGCTGTCGAGACGAATGCCGCCGACATAGCCGTACCTACGAAAGCCGCCCGGCTCCGCTTCGTCCTGCTGAGCGAAGGATCCAAAGGGCAGCAGCAGGAAGAACAGAAGAATTATTTTCATAATTGCCTGTTTTAGGGAAGGAAGAACAAGCGGCTAGACATGTACCATGGAAATGTACAGGTCGGCCGAGGTATCCAGCTTCTTTTCTTCCACATGCTTGTCCACCTTCTTTTTGATCTCTTGATAATCCGCCTGCAAGTCCATGCGCCCGATGATGTCATACGCCTGGTCCAGGTTGATCAGTTTGATATAAATGCTGCTATCGGATGGCGGTACGCCATTGACGATGGGGAAGCAAAAATGCTGGTCGAACACGGGCCCGCTGCCGGACCGGTCGGTAGTATCATCAAACCGTCGGGCGAAGTTTTCTTTCAAACGTGCTACGATCTCGTCAATGGTAATGATGTGGTTGTTTTCGATCATGATCTCTTTTTTAGTTCCTGTTGCAGGCAGGAAAAACCCGCAACAGGAACCAGAGAAAAAATCCGGCCAAGCAGCTTCCCCACTACACTGTTTTTTGAACGGCGCTCCGCAGCAGCACAGGGCCGAGCAGGCCGGATTCGAGCAGGGGCGACTCCTTGCTGAAATGCTTCCAGGTGGAAAAGGTCACCCGGCCACCGGAAGGTTTGGGACGGCCCTCGCGGTACCAGTCGGGCAACTGCTTGATGGCGCCCATAGCGCCGGCAGCGCCGGAACCCGTGGGGGCGCCGTACACGTTCTCTTCGGGCAGCTGCTCATCGCCGATCAGGCGGTTGGGCCAGAGGTTGGTCACCTGCACTTCCAAAACATTCTCACCGGCCCTGGCCGCCCCGGTAATATCCACCAGGAACGGCGGTTTCCACAGCATGCCCAGGGGCTTGCCGTTGACGGTCACTTCCGCCATCACCTCCACCCTTCCCAGGTCGAGGAACAGGCTGCGGCCGGCCGCCAGGGCGGAGGCGGGCACCGTGAACTTTTTGGTATAGGTGGCGGTACCGGAAAAATACTTTACGCCCTCTTCCGCATGGCGGTGCAGCGAAGCGAGCCGGGGCAGCACCACCTGTGCCGGGGCGCCCAGGCCGGGCGGGAAGGACACCGTCCAGGAGCCTTGTAATTCCGTGGGCTGGCCGAGGCCTTCGACCGGGAGCGTGGTAGCCGGGCCGCTGGGGTGGCGAAGCGTGTAGCGGCCGTTTTTCCAGAACAGGAAGCCGCCCTTGCCGCTGGTTGCCGGTTGTACGGGCAGCGGTCCCTGGGGCAGGGGCGTACCTTTGGCCTTCAACTGCCCGATCCGGTCGGCCGATAACACTTCGGAAAAAAGTTCGGGCTCTGTCATGTCGCCCTCGAAAAACCAGCTCAGGCTGTCCTGGGTGGCTTCGCGCAGGCCGGGGTGCACGATCTTGCCCGAGGCCACACCTTCCTGTACCAGGCGGCCGTCGACGTACAGCAGCGGCGCGCCGTTGCGGTACACCAGGGCCACGTGGGTCCAGCCCGAAAGGGGCAGGGGCACCGTCAGCAGGTTGGTGGGACTGCCCGCTCCGCGTTCGTATACCATAAAGCCGTTGCGCGCCGCCAGCAGCCCGCAGGCCACGTGGTCCTTTCCATATACCTTTTCGGCCTCGATAGGATAAAAAACGTTGCTGGCCGGCCCACGGTTACGGCCAAACGAGCCCGCAAAGTTTTCCTCGGTTTCGGGTTTGATCCAGGTGGCAATCGTAAAGTTGTTGGTGACATGGGCGAAACGTCCCGGCCGGACGACGGGTAAGGCATAGGTGGAAACCAGGGGCTTGCCGTCTTTTTCCACGCTGACCACCCGCTTTGGGGGCAGGGGCTCGCGGAAGACCACGAAGCAGGAACCCGAAGGATCGAGCTGCAGGGGAATAAAGGTGCGGCCCTGGCGTACGTCGTACACCGCCACGGGCACCACTTCGCCCGTATCGGCATTCCACAGCTCGGGCTTTTTGCCCGTCACCCGGAAGGCGGCCACCACTTCTTCTACGGTGCGGCGGCGGTTGGCTACGAAATACACCTCGCTATCGTCCACCGAGCGGTGGATAAAGTTGACCGGCGCATCGCCCGAGCGGGAAGTGAATTCAAAATCGGGTTTTAGCTGCAGGCGGTCCAGCACCTTTTGCAGCGGCATGCCATAGAATACCTGGCCGGCGCCCACGGTCTGCGACTTATCTTTTACGCCTTCGAGGTCGCCCCAAAGTTCGTGCACGAGGCGTTGAAGTTCCGCGTCGCCGTTCCGGTGGCCGGCCAGTCCCGGCGTGCGCTCGGGCGGCGGGCCTACCAGCACCATGCCCTGCCGCACCAGGCGGTGCAGCTGGCGCAGCACTTCCAGGCTCATCACCTTTACGGGCGGCAGCACCAGCAGGCGGTAGCTCAGGCCGTCGGGCAGGACGATGCGGCCGCCTTTGATGGAAAGGCGCGTCAGCAGGGCCTCGCGGTTGACAAAATCAAAATCATAGCCGGCCGGCGGCGCGGGGTCGGGAGCGCCCAGCATCGAAATATCTTCTCCCGGCGTTTCCTCGCCGGTAAAGTACATCAGGTCGGCCACGAAGCGGCCTTGTTGCAAAATACTCTGGCAGCGGGCGGAATACTGCAGCCAGGGGCCGGCCTTTTCGAACCAGGTGTTGGTGCGGTCGAAGTGAAAGCCCCAGGGGCCCATGGTCATGCCGGGGAAGGCGGTGGGGTGCGGCTGGTGGGCGTAGCGGTGGAAGATAAAGCGGTTGAGGCCCTTGGTGTACATGAAGTCGCCCTGCGCCTTCATCACGTAGGGGTGCTCCTGCCATTTGGAGTGGAAGGCATCGCCGGTGAACGACTCGGCACCTACGATCTGGTGGCCGCCCAACCGCTGGCCATACACGTGGGCAATGGAGGCGGCCAGCTTCACCGAGGGATAGAAGTGCGTGCCGCGGATCCAGAACTCGCCCATGTTGATGTCGACCTTCGAGCCTACCTCCAGCTGGTCGAAGGGACCGTTGTTGTACGGTTCGGTGTAGGCGAGGATGCCGTGCCGGCGACAGAGTTCGGCAAAGTAGCCGTGGTAGTTGTCGGCCATCAGGTCGGCATGGGTGCGGCGCAGGTCCCAGAGGAAGCGCTCGGTGGTGTCCGTGCTGCCCACGATGCGGCCGGTAAGGGCGGGCAGGTAGTGGATAAAGCTGTAGCCGCGGCGCTTTTGGAATTCCTGCGGCATACCGGGCGTCCAGTTCTGGAGGCCCACCTCGTAGCTGTCCACCAGCAGGCCCACCTTGCTTTTGCCGGCCAGCTCCTTCAGGGCGGGCAGCAGGTTTTCGAACATCTTGTTGAAGTGAAAGTCGTAGGCGGCACGGCTGTATTTGTCGCATTCCAGGCCGGCCCCGCTTTCGGGGGCGGCGTTGTTCTTGCGGCCGATGGCGGTATGGCCGAAGCGCAGGACCGTCCAGTTGCCGGCGGGGGCGGTCCAGTTGAGCTTTCCTTCTTTATCCATATAGGACGTCAGGTCCAGGACCGTGGCAGGATCGATGGCCGAAGCGGCGGGTACCGCTTCCAGGGAAGCCGCCGCCTGGCTGACCCCGCTGTTGCCGGAGCCGCCGGCGCCGGGGAAGTTGGCCTTGGCGGTCCAGCCCGGAAGGCGGGCGGCAGCCGACAGCCGCACACCGGCTACTTGTAATTCCTGCGTAGCCAGCAGGCGGTAGTATTTTGCTTTTACGGGTGTAAAGGAGGAGGTGGCAGGCATTTCCAGGTTGTTGCCCACGCGGCGGAACTCGGCCACCTTGCGGAACGACCGGCCGTCATCCGACGCCTCCAGCACCAGCAGGTTGGAGGCGCCGGCAGGGGAAACTGTTCCTGCAGGCATGGTGCTGTACACCGCCACCGAGCGGGCTTCGAAGGGCTGCGGGAATTCAAAAAGCAGGTAGCCCTGACCGCCTGCAGGCCGCAGGGGCACATAGGAGGAAAAGTCGGCGCTGCCCAGCAGGCGTCCGTCCACCGCTCCTTCCTGCGAAGAAACCTTCACGCCCATTTCGGCTAACGTCCGCTCCTCCCCTGCCAGCGTCGGATAGGCCAGCACCAGGGTATCGCGGTAAAAATCGAGCTTTATAAACGGCTTGGGGAGTTGCACCGAAAGGGGCTGCCCGCCCTTCACTACCGTTTCGCTCCAGACCACCTGCTGCATCGACAGCTCGGGGGTGATCCAGGGACCGCCGGTAGACGACCAGCCGGGGCAGTTGTGCATGTCGAATTCCAGCCCCAGGCGGCCGGCCTCGCTGATGGCGTGTTTGGTCAACTCCACCCATTCGGTGCCCAGGTAGTCCACGGGGCCTTTGGGGATGCCGGCGCCCACGTTGAAGCACTGCACCCCGCCTATGCCGACGCGTTTGAGGGCTTCGAGGTCAAGGGTAATGCCTTCGCGGGTAACGTTGCCGTTCATCCAGTGCCACCAGGTATACGGTTTGGCCGCCGGAGGCGGGTTCTTAAACGCCGCCAGCAGGGAGCTTTCGGGGTTGTTGCGCAGGGCATGAACAATAGCGGTCGGCGTTATAAGGGTCACGAGGCCGGCCGTGCCGGCTTTCTTTAAAAATGAGCGACGATCCATGTGATAGCTTCTGGCGTTTATATCTTATTGACGATGGTTTATAAATTCGGGTTCAGCTGTTTTTCGGTGAACGGTACGGGGAACAGCAGGCGGTCCTGGGTAACGTTGTAGGTGGAGGACACCAGGTTAGGGTGCTTGCCGCTGGCCTTCAGGGCGGCGCCATAAGCATTCATCACCTCGATGGCCTTGCCGGTGCGCACCAGGTCGGGCCAGCGCTTGTTCTCAAAAGCCAGCTCCACCCTTCTTTCCTTTTGCAAAATATCCCGCAGCTGGTCTTTGTTGGTGGTGGTCACGGTGGCCAGGCCGGCGCCGAATGCCCGGTCGCGAACGAGGTTCAGGTGCGGCAATGCTTCTGCACTTTTGCCCTGCTCGTTCAGTGCCTCGGCCAGCAGCAGCAGCACTTCCGAAAAGCGGTAGACGGGCCAGTTCTCGGCCGTATTGGGCGAGCTGCCGTTGGGTGCAGGCAGGGGCAGGTGCAGGTATTTTTTGATAAAGGGCTGGGCCACGAAGGAGCCGTTCGCAGCGGTATAGCCCTCGGCGATGGAAGCCGCCTTGCGCTTGTCGCCTGTTTCATAGGCGGCGATCAGGTTGTCACTGGGCGTGTTCCAGCCGCCGATGCTGCCGTTGTTGAAGGTAAAGCCCACGATCGGCTTCAGGTCGGTGAGGTTGGGCAGGAACAGGTAGGCGAACTGGCTTTGCAGGCCCTGGTTGCCGGCCATATACTGCACCTCGAATACCGACTCGATGCTGTTCTTGTTGGCCCCATCGAAAAAGGCGGCATAGTCGGGCAGCAGGGCATATTTGCCCGAAGACACTACGGCTTTCAGTTCCGTTTCCGCCTTCGCCCAGTCCTTCTGCACCACGTACACGTTGCCCAGCAGGGTGCGGGCGGCGCCCGTTGTGGCCCTTCCCTTTTCCTGCTGCGCCTTGTCGGGCAGCAGGGCGGCGGCCTCCTGGGCGTCTTTAATGATTTGCGCATATACGTCGGCTTTCGGCGAGCGCTTTAGGGAGGAGCGGACGTTGATGATCTCGTCGGCCGACCCTTCGGTCGGCGTCAGCACCAGGGGCACATCGCCGAAATACTGCACCAGGTCGAAATACGACAGGGCCCGCAGGAACAGCACCTGCCCTTTGAGGTTCTTCTTCACTGCCTCACCCAGGGTGGCGGCATCGATGCGGGCCAGCACCTCGTTGGCATAAGCAATGATGCGGTAGTTGCCCGTCCACTTGGAGAGCACCGGTGCGGCGGTGGGGTTGTCGATGAAGTCGGCGATCTCTTCCCGCACCAGGTTGCCGCGGTTGGTGTTGTTATAGATGTAGTGGGTGTTGTCGGAGCGCATCTCGCCCATGACATAGGCATCGTTGTACACGTTGCGCAGGGGGGCGTAGGTAGCGTTCACGGCCTGTTCGAAATCGGCCTGTGTCTGGAAAAAGTTGTTGGTGCCCATAAAGTTTTCGGGCTCCACGTTTAAAAATTCCTTTTTGCAGGAGCTGAAGGCGATCAGCAAAATGCCTGCGGCGAATATGATACGTTTCATGAACTTCTGATTGAGGAGATGAAGGGGATGAATTATAAGCCTACGTTAACACCAAGCGTAAAGGTTCTCGGAACCGGGTAAGCGGTAAAGTCAAGCCCCTGTTGGAGGGGGTTGGTGCCGCCGGTATTCACTTCGGGGTTGGAGCCGTGGTATCTGGTCGCTACGAAGGCCTGTTGCACGCTTCCGTACACCCTCAGGTTGCGCACCGTGGTGCGGTTCTTCAGGGGCACGTTGTAGCCCAGGGCGATGTTCTTGATGGTGAAGAAAGAGCCGTCGCTGACCCATCCGCTGTTGGCGTTGCGGAACAGGCCGGTAGTGCCGGCCAGCGTGCGGGGAATGCGGCCGTTGCCGGGATCCTGCTCCGACTTCCAGCGGCCGGCCACGTCCTTCGTTACGTTGAAAACCCCATCGAGGTTGTTGAGGGTTTCCAGGGTGGTGTTCATGATGTCGTTGCCATAGGAGCCGGAAGCCACGATCGACAGGTCGAAATTGTTGTAGGAAAACGAGTTCGTCAGGCCGAAGATGAAGTCGGGGTTGGGGTTACCGATGATGGTACGGTCGTCTACGGTGATCGAGCCGTCGCCGGTCACGTCTTTCATTTTCGCCGTACCCACGTTGGAGGTTTGGAATTTGGGCGACTTGTCAAAATCTTCCTTATTCCTATAAACGCCTTGGAACACGTAGCCCCACAGCATGCCGATGGGCTGGCCCACCTTGGTGATGTTGCGGTCGGTGCCGCCGCCCAGGGAGGCGTTGGCGGTGCCCAGCTTTTCCACGCGGTTGCGGTTGAACGAGATGTTGACGTCGGTATTCCATTTCAGGCGGTTCACCAGGTTCTGCGAGCTGACGGAGAACTCATGTCCCCAGAATTTCAGCTCGCCGATATTCGCCTGCAGGTTCGAAAAACCCGTGTAGGCGGGCAGCGGCACGTTGAACAGCAGGTCGGTGGTGCGCTTCGTATAATAGTCGTAGGTAACGTTCACGCGGTTATGAAACAGGCCCAGGTCCAGGCCCAGGTCGAATTGCTTTGTCTTTTCCCAGCCCAGGGTAGTATTCTCCAGCGTAGTGACGGCATTGCCCGGCGCCAGGGTATTATTGAATACATAGTTGTTCGTCGAACCGCTGTTGGCGGCGCTCACGCCGGCATAGTAGGAATAGTTGCCGATGTTGTTGTTGCCCGTCACGCCGTAGCTGGAGCGGAGCTTCAGGAAGGAAAGCGCCGCAATCTCTTTCATAAACGCCTCGTCCGACACTACCCAGCCGGCCGATACGGAGGGGAAGTTGCCCCATTTGTTGTCCGAGCCGAAGCGGGAGGAGCCGTCGCGGCGCAGGGAGGCGGTCAGCAGGTATTTGCCTTTATAGTTGTAGTTCAGGCGGGCCAGGTACGACAGCAGGCTCCACTCCTGGATTTCGCTGGTAGGCGTAAAGGCGGTGGCGGCGCTGAGGGTGCGTACCTTGTCGTTGGGAAAGTTGGTGGCCACGATGTTGCTGATGTCGCCGCGGAACTGCTGCACCGAGTAGCCGGCCAGGGCTTCGAGGTTGTGGTCGCCAAAGGCTTTTTTGTAGGCGGCGGTGTTTTCCGACAGCCAGGTGTAGAACTGGTTGTTGTTCTGCGTCAGGTCGCCCGAGGGACGGGGCGGCGCCGTGTTCCAGCCGGCGGAGGTGGAAGGCGAAAAGTAGTTGTAAAAATTCTGGCCCAGTTCGGCGTTGATCGCTGTTTTCAGCGTCAGGCCTTTGACGGCTTCGTATTCCAGGAAAGCGTTGGAAAGCACCCGGGTCATCTTGGTGGTGGCATCGGCTTCCTGGGCCACCCGGTACCAGTTGGGGTTGGGGAACATGCCCGGCGAGGTGGCCGTTACCGGCAGGGAGCCGTCAGCATTGACGGCCGGCGCCAGCGGCGAGGAGATGATGGCGTTCTGCAGCAGGCCACCCCCCGAACCGGTGGAAAAAGGGCTGCCGTCGGTCGCCCGGCCCCGGATGACCGAGTAGGTCGGCGCCAGGTTCACACCCAAACGTAATTTATCGGTGAATTTATAATCGGAATTCAGGCGGAGGGAAAAGCGCTTGAAGCCCGAGTTGATCAGCACCCCGTCCTGGTTAAAGAAGCCCAGCACGGCGGCGGTGCTGAATTTGTCCTTGCCGGCATGGAGCGATACGCTGTAGTTCTGAATAGGCGCGGTGCGGGTAAGGTGGTCGTACCAGTTGGTGCCTTCGCCGATGGCGTTCGGATCGATGCTGTTGTAGTAATCGAGCTGCGCTTTGTAGGCGGCATAGCCCGAGGCCGTCGGCGCCACGGGGTTTTCCTTCAGGCGCTCGAGCTGGAATTGGGTGAACTCCCGGGCGTTCATGATATCGGGCATGCCGCTTTCGGGAATACGCTGCACGCCGTAGTAGGCATTGACGCCGATAGAGGCCTGGCCGGTTTTCGCCCGCTTCGTCGTCACGATCACCACGCCGTTGGTGGCGCGGGAGCCGTAGAGCGAGGTGGAGGCGGCATCCTTCAGCACCGAAATACTTTCGATCTCGTCGGGGTTGAGCGTATTGAGGTCCCCTGTTATGGGGAAGCCGTCCACTACGTAGAGCGGCTGGTTGCCGGCCGAGATGGAGGCCTGGCCACGGATGCGTACACTCATGCCCTCGCCCGGGCGGCCGGTGGTCTGTAAAATTTGTACGCCGGCCAGCTTGCCCTGCAGCTTTTGCGATACCTGGGCCACGGGCAGGTCCTGCAGTTCTTTGGCGCTGACGGTCTGCACGGAGCCGGTAGCCGTTTTCTTGGTGGTGCTGCCGTAGGCCACCACCACTACGCCATCCAGGGCATGGGGCGCATGGGCCAGCTGGATGGAGACAGGCACCCCATTGACCACTTTCAAGGATTGGGTTTCAAAACCCACCGTGCTGAACTGGAGCACCGCTCCTTCGGGAACGGAGAGGGTAAAGGAGCCGTCGGCGCCGGAGGTGGTGCCCCCCGCCGCACCTTTCACTACGATACTGACACCGGGCAAAGGCTGGCCTTTATCGTCGCGGACGTTACCGGTGACATTTTTCGTTTGGGCGGAAAGCGTTAAGGAAGAAAGGAAAAAGAAAGGGCAAAGCAGGCGCTTTCCCACTTGGACAAAGGAATCCAATGGTTTCATGGCAAGTCGTTTAATTTTCTGGAATAGTGAATCAATCGTCAGAAATGCAGGCAAGCTGCTTTGATACCCGGCACAGCGCTTTACCGGGCTCAGAAGAATCGCAGCCATCCGAAGATAACCAAAAATGTTAAAAAACAAACGAAAGGAAAAAATTTTGATTTAAAAGAAAACGAAACCTCACGCCTCACCCCCGGCCCGTCCCCATGTGGGGCTACCGTTAAGACACATCTTTTGCTGAGGAGGGTACCGGGAAGCCCGCAGGGCTTCAACAAAAGTAGCCCCGGGTGCAGCCCGGGGTCAGCAGTAGTTCGTCCACACAACCCCATCGGGGTTGAATGTGTCCTGGTCGATTTACAACAGTTTCAACCTTGAGGGATACTTCGGAAAGTCTTCCTGATCGGGAATTGCCTCCCTATTGTGGGTCCCACATTCAACCCCTTTCAGGGTTGCTGGAAACGAACTACGGCTGACCCCGGGTTGCACCCGGGGCTACTTTTGTTGAAGCCCTTCGGGCTTCTCTGGCTCTACGCAGACCTTTCCCATCCGCAAAAGATGTGTCCTAACGGTAGCCACATGGAGAGGGGCAGGGGGTGAGGCGGTGCGGTCTATTTTATCTCTTCCAATCGATCATCGATAAAGCTGAAGCCCCAGCCCGGGCGGTTATGCGGCACGGCAAAACCATCCCGCACGATCATCGGGTTATCAATTAAAGGATCGATCCAGTCGAAGGATTCCACGCCGACACCGTTGGGGATGGAACATACCAGCGGCACGTCGTAATCCTTGTAGTAGTGGGGCAGCACCGGCAGATGGTAGCTTTCGGCCAGGGCGGCGCTCTGGCGCCAGGCCTCCACGCCGCCGATCCGCAGCAGGTCGGGCTGCCAGATGTCGAGGGCGTTCAACTTGATCAACTGTACCAGCGGCTCGGTATCGTATTCCCGCTCGCCCATGGCCAGCGAAATGCCGGTCTGCTGCTTCAGGGCCTGGTAGCCGGAATAATTTTGGTGGTGCAGGGGCTCTTCGAACCAGTGGATGTTCAGGTCGGCGGCGGCCTTGGCTAATTGAATAGCGGCGGGCAGCTGCATGCCCTGGTTGGCGTCCATCATGATGTTGATGCCGTCGCCCACGGCCTGGCGAACCTGCTTGAGGCGCTCCAGGTCGGTTTTCCAGCTGGGCGAGCCCACCTTGATCTTTACCGCACCGAAGCCGCGCTGGGCGTAATCGCTCACTTCCGCGATCAGCTCGTCGATGGAATACGAGATCCAGCCGCCGCTGCCGTAGATGGGACATTTGTCCCGGTGGGTGCCCCACAGCTTCCAGACGGGCTGTTGCAGGGTCTTACCCCAGGCGTCCCACATGGCGATGTTGACGGCGGCCTGCGCCCAGCGGTTCACGCCCCCGTTGCCGAAATATTCCGAAAGATGGTTGAGCTTCTCGTACACCTTGCCCGTTTCGTTGACGTCATAACCGATCACGTGCGGCAGCACGTCCTTCAGGGCGCCGACGATGGCGTTGGGCGAATACTGGAAGGACAGCAGGTACGACTCGCCCACCACGCCGTTCTCCAGCTGCAGGCGCAGCACCAGGAAGGAAATTTCGTACAGGGTATGCGTGGCGTCGGATATAGGCTTCTTCAGAGGCGCTTTGGCCTTGAAAATCCGAAAGTCTCTTATTGCCAGGGAGGAATCGTTCATTTCGTTTGGATTGAGGGCGTTAAATTTTTTCGCAAAGAAAGGACATCGAAAGGAATCGATAACCCCAAAACAAACCGGCCCGGAAAAAGGGGCGATCCCTTACGCCGGAACCGGGCGATCCGACCTATGGAAACAATGATGATGCAATAAGCATTCATACTTAGGCCTTCCCAGCCATCCCGTGACAGGGAAAACACCTAGAACCCTTATATTTGTCCCGCTAAGACAAACCACCAAAACAACATGAGAATCCTGTACCTCTTTATCGTCACCCTTTTATTGCTCAGTTGCGCCCCACCTTTTTATAACAGCCAGAATAAGGTCATTCCCCGCGACTCCATGCGGCAGTTCTTTGCCCGTGAGGCGGAACTCCTCGGTTTTCGCCCCGGTGATACGGTTGCCGATATCGGCGCGGGCGACGCCACCATCGACGCCTTCTTTTCCCTGGCCGTCAATAACCTGCACTATAAGCTGGTGGACATCGACAAAGCCTGGCTGAATGAAAGAAGGGTCCGGAAAAATTTTGTTTCCTACCAACAGCTGTATCGTTCCAAAAACACCTACTCCTACGACCTGGTGCTCAACACACCGACGCATATCCCGCTGGAGACCGGCTCCATGGACAAGGTCCTGTGCCGCAAAACCCTGCACGAATTTTCCGACCCGCACCGCATGCTGAACGAGCTGTACCGGGTTCTCGGCGATTCCGGCCGCCTGATGGTGGTGGAGGTCAAGCCCCTGCAAGCCGGAGAAATGGATCCCGGCTGCAAAAAGCTGCACCTGCCGGCCGACAGCATCACCGCCCTGCTGGCACAGCACGGGTTTGAACTCCGGCAAAGCGTCGCCGCACCGATCGTGTATGAAAAAGGCCGGGAAATGAATATTCTTACTTTTCAAAAAGCACCTTCCACAACTACAGCAACTGCCCAGGCCCGGAAATAACCGGGAAGATCAGACCGGGCTTACCTTTTGCTTTTCAGCTGGTACCGACCCACCAGCTCCCCGTCGTCGCGGAGCATTTGCAGCGACAGGTTCTTTTCGTCCGCCTTTATCTTGATCAGCGTCCGCGCCCCTTCCTTGGGGCCGCCCCCGATGATGATGGGATAGCTGTGCTCGCCGGGCTTCGGGTCGAAGACGCCGTACTTATGGGTATGGCCGGCAATGAACAGGTCGATCTTGTATTTCTCAAACAGGGGACCGAACAGCTGGCGGCAATGGAGCGATCCGTGCTTGTCGCCGCCGTGGTAATGGGGAATATGCATCATCACCAGCCGGAACTTCGCTTTTCGGAAGGCGGGTGCCTGCATTTGCTTTTCGAGCCACACGGCCTGCTCGCGGCGGTAGTCGTCGAAATCCACGATGCCGTGGTACTTGGGGTCCGCATCTTCACTGTCCTCGCCGGTATCGAGCACGATGGCGTGCACCGGCCCGCGGTTGATGGTAAAATAATAGTCGCCCTCGCCGTTGGAGAAATAGTGCTGCCATTCACGGGCGTACTTGCCCCGCATCTCGTGGTTGCCCCGCACAAACAAAAAAGGCACGTTGCCGGCAAAGGTACCGGTGCAGGGCAGCAGCAAATGATCTACCAGCTGCTCCTCGTCCACCTGGTAGTCGAACATATCACCGTTCAGGAACACGAAGTCGTAAGGGTCGTTGCCATTGAGCTGCATCAGCAGGGGGATGGAATGCGGACGGTCGTGGATATCGTTGAGGATCAGCCAGCTCACTTCTTTGGCTTTGAGCGGCGGAGTGGTAAAGGTGGCGACCGGGCTGGCGAGGGTTTCCCCGAACTTCAGGTCGTAGGGCTCAAACTGGAGGATCTCCCGCGACACTACCCGGTAGCTGTAGGTGGTGCCGGGCTTCAGGGCCTGCAGGCGCACCTTGTTCACCCGGTTGTAGGCGTTGACCAGGCCGCCCTGCACTTCGCGGGCCTGCCGGTCCAGCTGCCCCCCTTCGCCAAATTCCACCCAGCTGTGACAAGGCTTGTTGGTGATCCACATGACGGTCATGCCGTCGGGGGCGGGCGCCTGCAGGTAGGGCCGGGAAGTAAAGACGTGGCCCGCCTCGGGCTTTGCGGCCGGGGCCGTGGCGCCCTTGGCGAGGCTGACGACGGGCGAGCCCCCCAGCATTCCCAGCAAACCGGCTTTGGAGATATTGCCCAAAAACTGGCGCCGCTTCATAGCGTTCTTTTCTTCACCCATGGCAAGGAGGATTTAGCGTGGCGTAAGGGGGAATTGGTTCATTGGTTCATTAGTTAATTGGGAATCAGGAGTTCTCCGACGCGAAAAAAGCTTCGGGCGGTAAGGCCCAATACCCCAGTTAACCAATGAACCAATTCCTCCTCGGAAAGAGGGCTTAAGATACTCCTTTTTGCTGATTATTGGGCCTCACCGGCCTTTACCGGCCGACCGGACGTACGGGCGACGGCCGCGGTGCGGTAGATGAACTGGTCGCTGGGCTCGTCGGCTTTGGGCTGGTAACCCAGCTCGATCCAGCCGTAGTAATAGCGATCGTCCTTCTTCAGCCGTACGGCCATATATTGCCGGTGGGGCGTGTACCAGGCCCCGCTGCGGTGGGTGCTGCCGTCCAGGCGGTTCCATTTTTCCACCAGCAGGGCATTGGACAGCGACCAGGAACGGCCGCTGCCGGGGTCTTCGCCGATCACCACTCCTTTGTCCAGGGGCACCGGGTTTTCATTGGCATCCAGTAGGATGGTCCAGCCCGGGGCGGGGTTCAGGTAATATTTCCAGCGGTCGCCCTCCCTGCTCCCGGCAATCTCGGTGCCGGAGGAAAAATCGAAACGGCCGTCGTGGTCGATGTCGAGCACGGGCTTATGCTGGTAATGAAAAACGGAATCCGGGAACCGGGCCGTATAAATAACCGGGCTTACCGGGTCCGTGATGATGTCATCAGCTTCGTTGTCCCGCTCACAGGCGGTCAGCAGCAAAAGCAGGGCAACCGGAACGGCCAGGGATCTTTTCATAACAGTGACTTTATACATTTTGGTATTGCGCAAAGGTCACTGGAAAAAAGCGGTTATCCGTTACGTTTATCAAGTTATGCTGCCGCCCGGAAACTCCTGTTACCGGAAGGGTGTTTTCACCACCTTTGCCTTCAGGCGGTTGTCACGGATGCGGACAAAGATCTCCGAGCCCTGGCCGGCGAAGGGCGCCTCCACATACCCCAGCCCGATGGCTTTTTGCAGGGAAGGCGACTGCGTGCCGGAGGTTACTTTACCGATGGTCAGGCCGGCGGCATCCACGATGGGATAACCGTGGCGCGGGATGCCGCGGTCGATCATTTCAAAGCCCACGAGCTTTTTGGATACGCCCTGTTCCTTTTGCTGCCGCAGGCCGGCCGCGTTCACAAAATCCTTCGTGAAGCGGGTCACCCAGCCCAGGCCGGCTTCCAGGGGCGAGGTGCTGTCGTCGATGTCGTTTCCGTACAGGCAGTAGCCCATCTCCAGCCGCAGGGTATCCCGGGCGCCCAGGCCGATGGGCCGGATGTCCAAAAAAGCGCCGGCGGCAAATATTTTATTCCATACGTATTCGGCGTAGGCATTGTCCACGTAGATCTCAAAACCACCCGCCCCGGTATAGCCGGTGGCCGACACGATCACGTTGTCCACGCCGGCGAAGGTCCCTTTTTGAAAGCTGTAATACTCCATGGCGGAAAGATCCATATCCGTTAAAGGCTGCAGGGCGGCGGCGGCCTGCGGTCCCTGTACGGCCAGCAGCGCCGTGCCGTCGGAAAGATCCCGCATTTCCACGCCCCCGTGGTTGTGCGAACAAATCCAGCTCCAGTCCTTTTCGATATTGGAGGCATTCACCACCAGCATATAGGTCTGGGCATCGATGCGGTACACCAGCAGGTCGTCGACGATGCCGCCCTCCTCGTTGGGCATGCAGGCATACTGCACCTTGCCGTCAAATAATTTCGAGGCATCGTTCGAGGAGATGCGCTGCACCAGTTCCAGGGCGCCGGGCCCGGTGAGCAGGAACTCGCCCATATGCGACACATCGAACACGCCCACGCCTTTTCGCACGGTTTCGTGCTCGGCGATAATGCCGGCATACTGCACCGGCATGTTGTAGCCCGCAAAGGGCACCATCTTCGCTCCCAGCGCCTGGTGCACATGGGTCAGGGCCGTCTTTTTCATTCGTTCCTCCTTTGGTTTTATCAGTCTACGATCTTTTTATAGTCCTCGGCCGACAACAGGCCTTCCAGCTGCGCCGGGTCCGACAGGGATACTTTTACGATCCAGCCGTCGCCGTAAGGGTCGCTATTGACCAGTTCGGGCTCGCTGGCGAGCTTTTCGTTCACTTCCAGGATGGTGCCGCCCAGGGGCATGAACAGGTCGGATACGGTTTTCACGGCTTCGATGGAACCGAATACGGCTTCCTGCTCCACGAGGCTGCCGGTGCCGGCAACGTCCACGTATACGATGTCGCCCAGCTCCCGCTGTGCAAACTCGGTCACGCCGACATAGGCGGCCTCGCCTTCCACGCGGATCCACTCATGGTCCTTGGTGTATTTCAATGCTGATGGAAAATTCATGGGTGTAGAGAATTAGGTTTTTATAATGGTTACTGTTTCTATTTCATTCGCTCTGTATCCTACTCTTAAACAGAAGCCTGAAAGGCTTCACTGTGAGTAGCCCCGGGTGCAACCCGGGGAACAGGTGCCCATTAAGGACACAACCCTGAAAGGGTTGATTGTGGGACCCACAACAAACGGGTGGTCCGGGCTTAGGAAGGCTTTCCGAAAATTCCCTCCCGTTTGCAACCTATTGAAAATCGAACAGGACACATTCAACCCCTGCGGGGTTGTCGTGACAAATCCCGGCCGTTCCCCGGGTTGCACCGGGGGCTATTCACAGTGAAGCCCTTCGGGCTTCCTTTTACCTTACTTATTAAAAGATCTGTGCTGCCGGCAACTCCACTTGGAGTATCTGTTCCGCCTCAGCGGCAGGGGCCGCTTCTTCGGCATACTCTTGTACCGGCGGGCAGGAGCAGATCAGGGTGCGGTCGCCGTGGGTGTCGTTGACACGGGCCACGGAGGGCCAGAATTTGTTTTTTGCCACGTAGGGCAGCGGGAAGGCTGCCTGCTCGCGGGTATAGGGACGGCCCCAGGCGCCCGCCAGGGCCGAGGCGGTATGCGGGGCGTTTTTGAGGGGGTTGTTGCCCTTTTCCCAAATGCCTTTCTCTACCTTTTGGATCTCTTTGCGGATGGCGATCATGGCGTCGCAAAAACGGTCCAGCTCGGCCTTCGGTTCCGATTCCGTGGGCTCGATCATCAGCGTGCCGGCCACGGGGAACGATACGGTGGGTGCATGGAAGCCGTAATCCATTAAACGTTTGGCGATGTCCGTTACCTCTATGCCGAGGGCTTTAAACGAGCGGCAGTCGAGGATCAGCTCGTGGGCGCAACGGCCTTCACGGCCGGCGTACAGAACGGGATAATACGGCTCCAGGCGGGCCTTGATGTAGTTGGCGTTCAGGATAGCGTGGCGGGTGGCATTGGTGAGGCCCTCCGCACCCATCAGGGCGATGTAGGCATGGGAAATGAGCAGGATGGAAGCCGAACCCCAGGGGGCCGACGAAACGGCGGTGATAGCCTGTTCACTGCCGGCGGCAAAGCGGTGGCCGGGCAGGTAGGGCGCCAGGTGGGCTGCCACGCCAATGGGACCCATACCGGGGCCGCCGCCGCCATGCGGGATGCAGAACGTCTTGTGCAGGTTCAGGTGGCAGACGTCGGCGCCGATGGTGCCGGGGGAGGTCAGGCCCACCTGGGCATTCATGTTGGCACCGTCCATGTACACCTGCCCGCCGTTGTCGTGGACGATGCGGCAAATGTCGCGGATGCCTTCTTCAAACACGCCGTGGGTGGAGGGATACGTCACCATCAGGCAGGAAAGCTCGTGGCGGTGCCGGGCGGCTTTTGCTTCCAGGTCGACGAGGTCGATATTGCCCTTTTCGTCGCACTTCACCACCACGATGGTCATGCCCGCCATGGCGGCCGAAGCGGGGTTGGTACCGTGGGCCGAGGAAGGGATCAGGGCTACGTGGCGGTGTCCTTCGCCGCGGCCGGTATGGTAGGCGCGGATCACCATCAGGCCGGCGTATTCACCCTGGGCGCCCGAGTTGGGCTGGAAGCTCATGGCGGCAAAGCCGGTCAGGGCGCAGAGCCAGTCGTTGAGCTCGTCCAGCACCTGGCTGTAGCCCAGCACCTGTTCGGCGGGCGCAAAGGGATGCAGGCGGCTGAACTGCGGCCAGCTCACCGGCATCATCTCCACGGTGGCATTCAGCTTCATGGTGCAAGAGCCCAGGGGGATCATGGAATGACAAAGCGAAAGGTCCTTTGCTTCCAGCGACCGGATGTAGCGCAGCAGCTCGTGCTCGCTGTGGTAGCTGTTAAAGACGGGGTGGGCCAGGAAGGGCGACTGCCGCCGCAGCGCTTCGGGCAGCCGCGCCTCCAGGCGGTCGAGCAGGTGGCTCCAGTCCCCCTCGGTAAGGGTGCGCCCTTTTGCTTTGGCAAAAACGGAGGCCAGCGTCTTTACGTCCTCCAGCCGCGTGGTCTCGTCCAGCGAGAGGGTCACCTCCGAGCCTTCGTAATACAGGTTCATCTCCTTGACCAGGGCGGCGCAGCGGATAACCTTCACCCATTCGCCCACATCAATTTTGAGGGTATCGAAAAAGGCTTCGTTCTGCTGGCGGTAGCCGAGGTATTCCAGGGCGTCGGACAGCAGCACGGCAAAGGCATGGATGCGGCCGGCGATGGCCCGGATGCCTTCGGGACCATGGTACACGGCATACATGCCCGCCATGGTGGCCAGCAGCGCCTGGGCCGTGCAGATGTTGGAGGTGGCTTTTTCGCGCTTGATGTGCTGCTCGCGGGTTTGCAGGGCCATGCGCAGGGCCGTGCCGCCGGCGGCATCGATGGTGACGCCGATGATGCGGCCGGGGATCGAGCGCTTGTAGGCTTTCTTGGTGGCGAAGTAGGCCGCATGGGGGCCGCCGAAGCCCATAGGCACGCCGAAGCGCTGGGTGGAACCCACCACCACGTCGGCGCCCCATTCGCCCGGGGGCGTCAGCAGGGCCAGGGCCATGATGTCGGCGGCCACGGCCAGGGTGGCGCCCTGCCGGTGCAGGGTCAGGACCAGGTCTTCGTAGTCGAAGAGGGCGCCGTCGCCGGCGGGGTATTGCACCAGCGCGCCAAAGAGCGTTGCGCCCGGTTCCAGGGAACGGTGGTCGCCTATCTGCAGTTCGATGCCGTAGGGGGCCGAGCGGGTTTTCAGCACCTCGAGGGTCTGGGGAAACACCCGGTCGGAAACAAAGTAGGTACGGGCGTCGGGGCTTTTGCGCAGGCTGTACTGCAGCAGCATGGCCTCGGCGGCGGCGGTGCCTTCGTCGAGCAGGGAGGCGTTGGCGAGCTCCATGCCCGTGAGGTCGGCCACCATGGTCTGGAAGTTGAGCAGCGCCTGCAGGCGGCCCTGGGCGATCTCGGCCTGGTAGGGCGTGTACTGGGTATACCAGCCCGGGTTTTCCAAAATATTGCGCAGGATGACGTTGGGCGTGATGGTATCGTAATAACCTTTACCCATAAACGATTTAAAGACCTTGTTCTTCTCGGCCGTCTTTTTCAGGGCGGCCAGGTAGTCCCACTCGCTCAGGGCATCGGGCAGTTGCAGGGGCCGGCGCAGGCGGATGGCTTCCGGCACGGTCTGGTCGATCAGTTCGTCCAGTGACCCGGCCCCCAGCAGGCGCAGCATGGCGGCCGCATCGCTTTCACGAACGGCAATGTGCCGGCGTTCAAAGGTTTCGTGTGGATGCAGAATATAGTTTTTCAGCATAACGTTTAATTAGGGGTTCACTTGATCTTATTTGCGGGAGGCTTTGCGGATCACCGAGTTCCTGATGCCGTAGGTGAAGTAGATCAGCAGGCCGATGGCCATCCACAGCAGCAGGCGTTCCCAGTTGTGCTTGCCGAGGCCGGCCATCATCAGCAGGCAGGCCAGGGCGCCTATTATGGGTACGAAGGGCATGCCCGGCGTTTTGAAGGGACGGGGCGTATGCGGGTCGCTGCGGCGCATCAGCAGCACGCCGATGCACACCAGCACAAAGGCGAAGAGCGTCCCGATGCTGGTCATGTCGCCCACCACCTCGCCGGGAACGAAGGCGGCGAACAGGCCCACCAGCCCGATGAATATGAGGTTGGACTTATAAGGCGTATGGTACTTCGGGTGCACTTCCGAAAAAACTTTCGGCACCAGGCCGTCCTTCGACATGGAAAAGAACACCCTGGACTGCCCCAGCAAAAACACCAGGATCACGGAAGAAAAGCCCGCCAGGATGGCGATGGTCACCAGCAGCGACAGCCACCCGTACTGCCGCATGTAGGTGTCGATGGCATAGGCCACGGAAGCTTCCTTGCCGGCCGTCACGAATTCTTTGTAATTGGCTACGCCCGTGAGCACATGGCCGAAGAGCACGTACAGCACGGTGCAGATGGCCAGCGACACGAGAATGCCGATGGGCATGTCGCGCTGCGGGTTCTTGGCTTCCTGCGCCGCCGTGGACACGGCATCGAAGCCGATGAAGGCAAAGAACACCACGCCGGCCCCGCTGACGATGCCGCTCCAGCCGAAGTGGCCGAAGTCGCCGTTGAAGAAATCCAGCAGGCCGATCTTTCCGGCCGCCAGGGCCTGCTCGCCGGTATTGACCGGGATATAGGGCGTATGGTTCACAGGGTTGATGAACGACCAGCCGAGGCAGATAAAGGCGATGACGATGGCCACCTTCAAGATCACGATCAGGCCGTTGAGGGTGGCGGACTCGCGGGCACCACGGATGAGCACCAGCGACAGCGCCACCACGATGAACAGGGCCGGCAGGTTGATGAGGCCGCTGACGCCGTCCGCCGAGGTTTCAAAGGGCGAATGGCAGAGCCAGTACGGTAGCGACAGCCCGAAATGGTCCAGCAACTTGTTGAGGTATTCCGACCAGGCGATAGCCACGGTAGCGGCGCCCAGGGCGTATTCCAACACCAGGTCCCAGCCAATGATCCAGGCCATGAGCTCGCCCATGGTGGCGTAGGAGTAGGTATAGGCCGAGCCCGCAATGGGGATCATGGAGGCGAATTCGGCATAGCACAGGCCGGCCAGGGCGCAGCCGATGGCGGCCAGCAAAAACGACAGGGTCACCGAGGGGCCAGTATGGTCGGCCGCGGCAGCCGCCGTTCGCACAAACAGGCCCGCGCCGATGATGGCGCCGATGCCCAGGGCCACCAGGCTGCCGGCGCCCAGCGTCCGCTTCAGGGTGCCGGCGCCGCTTTGGTTAGCCTCGTTGAGTAAGAGGGAAACAGGTTTCTTGTAGCGCATAAGGTATCTGGTTTAAAGGGATTACAGGTCAATTGGGTCAGCATTCACTCAGGCTGATGGGGATGTGGAGGGCCAGGCCGCCTTCGGCGGTTTCCTTGTAGCGGGCGCTCATGCCCTGGGCGGTTTCCCACATGGTCTTCACCACGTCGTCCAGCGACACCTTGGCGTCCCAGGGATCGCTTTTCAGCGCCAGCTGGGCCGCGGTGATGGCCTTGATGGCGCCCATGGTGTTGCGTTCGATGCAGGGCACCTGCACCAGTCCGCCCACCGGGTCGCAGGTCAGGCCCAGGTGGTGCTCCATGGCGATCTCGGCCGCCATCAGGCACTGGCGGGGCGAGCCGCCCAGCACTTCCGCCAGGCCGGCGGCGGCCATAGCCGAGGAAACGCCGATCTCGGCCTGGCAGCCGCCCATGGCCGCGGAGATGGTCGCCCCTTTTTTGAAGATGCTGCCGATCTCGGCTGCCGTCATCAGGAAGCGCGATTTTTCGCGTTCGTTATTGCCGTTGCAGAAGATGATAAAATAGAGCAGCACCGCGGGAATGACGCCCGCCGCCCCGTTGGTGGGGGCCGTCACAATGCGGCCGAAGGAGGCGTTCTCCTCGTTCACCGCCAGGGCAAAGCAGCTCACCCAGTCGAGGATATAGGCGAAGTCGCTGCCCCCGTTGCGGATGGCGGTGAACCAGCTGTCGCAGCTGTCATATTCGGCATCCTCCAGCAGGTCGAGGTTCAGGGCGGCAGCCCGCCGCTTCACGTTCAGCCCCCCGGGCAGCACGCCTTCGGTATGGCAGCCGCGATAGATGCTCTCCACCATCAGGCGGCAGAGCAGCCGCAGGTCGCGGAGGACAGCCTCTTCGGTGCGCAGGCTTTTTTCGTTTTCCCATACCACGTCGGGGATCTTTTTATCCAGCAGGCTGCACCAGCGCATCAGGTCCGCCGCCGTATCGATGGGATAGGGCAACCGGAGGGCGGTGGCCGTGTATTCGGTAGCGCCGTCTTCTTTAATAAAGCCGCCGCCGATGGAGTAATAGGTTTTGCGAAAAAGGCTGTTCCAGCCCTCTATTTCCGCTTCCAGCACCAGGCCGTTGGGATGGAAGGGCAGCGACTCCTCGCGCAGGAAACAGAGATCACGGGCGGACATAAAGGGCACGGAGGCTTCGCCGCCCAGCGGCAGGGCGCCGCTTTCTTCGATCGTTTCCGTAATGGCCGTGATCGCCTCCGTGTCGATGGTTTCGGGCGCATAGCCCGCCAACCCAAGCAGCAGGGCCACATCGGTGCCGTGCCCCTTGCCGGTCTTGGCCAGCGAGCCGTACAGCAGCGCCCGCACGGACCGCACGCGGCCCAGCAGGCCTTTGGCCTTCAGCAGTTGCACAAACTGCCCCGCGGCCCTCCAGGGCCCAAGGGTATGCGAGCTGGAGGGCCCCACCCCTACTTTGAACATGTCGAAAACCGAGATCGCTTCGTACGCCATGGCTGGATCGAATTTTAAGGTTAGGAAAGCTGTGCACCGCACACGGCATACGGATCCCGTTCCCCGCTTAGGGGGCGCTGCTATGGAGTGCGACAAGCCTGAAAAAATGGAATAAAGACGGGGCAAGCAATGGGGAATGAGAACAGGTGTTCCTTCCGGGTTCTGTTATAGTAACGGACACCGTCCTCCGTTACCGCCATTGAAAAAGTTTACGAGTTTACAAGTTTACGGGTTTACGAGTTAGTTCCTGAGTTCCTAAGTTCCTGGGTTCCTGGGTTGGCGTAACTCCGAAAACGGATCCAGGGAGAAAGAGGTTATTTTTTAACCCGGGAGAATGAACCCAAATTCCCACGAACCCCTAACCCAGGAACTCAGGAACTAACTCATAAACTCCTATAAACCTTTATACACCCGGAAGTCGGCCCGGAAGGAGACCTTGGCCACATGTTCGAGTACAAAGGCGGAATCGGCGCTGTAGCTGCCTTTAGTGGGAAAGAAGATTTCCACGCTGGGAACGAACCAGGCGGTATCTTCTCCAAACGCCTGCTTCAGGCCCACTTCCTCGGCTCCCTTGAAATAGTTCCCGGACCGGGTCATGGTGATCTTCCGCTCGAAAAACAGCAGCCAGTCCACCCGGCCCCGGGCGCTGACCGGGGAAGCTGCGTTATTCAACTCCACATCGCATTCGACCTTCACGTGCTCGTGGGGGCAGACGCCGCCCACCTTCCGGCTCCACTGGAACACCCGGTTGTTGCCTTCCATGTACGTAGTAGGCAGGGCATTAAAATTTTGAAACAGGGAATTACTCGTTCTCAGCCAGAATCCGATGGACTCCGACTTACCGCCGCAAAGGGAGCTATCCTGCTTGTCCTTGGAACAGCTGAGGGCGATACAGGTCATGATCAGGCCCGGCAGGAAGGCGGTGGGAAGGAATGTATTTCTTCTCATGACGGACAATTTAGGTGAGACAATCAAAGAGCAACTGCAAGTTACGTCAATAACAGCAGCCAGCCTCCCCGGCCCCTCCGGTGGGGGCTGCCGTTAGGACACATCTGTGATGAGGTTAAGCTCAGCAGTTTCCGGGACCAGAAGCCCGCAGGGCTTCTTTGGCGCTACGCAGACCTTTCCCATCCGCAAAAGATGTATCCTAACGGTAGCCGGTGGGGGGAGGTGGGGCGCACTCCGATTTTTTTTCGCGCATGCATATATACGAAGGGAAATAAAAAAAGCACCCAACGAAAAAACGTTGAGTGCTTTCTTATGAAGGGCTTTACGAATAATAGTCTGCGCTAAGACCTGCGGAGTGTGCCCCGCTCCTCCCCCACCGGGGGAGGCCGGGAGGGAGCTACGCGTTTGCCAGCGCCCGGTCGAGGTGGACGTAGCCGCCGTCGACGTGGATCAGCTGGCCCGTGGTGTGAGCCGAGCGCTCCGACAGCAGGAAGACCACCATGTCGGCGATCTCCGCGGCCGTAGTCATGCGGTTGCCCAGCGGGATGCGGCCGGTGATCTCCCGGAGCTTTTCTTCTGGGTTGGGCAGGGTTTGCAGCCAGGAGGCGTACTGCGGTGTTTCGCATTCCGCCACCACCACGGCATTCACGCGGATGCCGTACTTCAGCAGCTCCACCGCCCACTCGCGGGTCAGGGCGTTGCGGGCGCCGTTGGAGGCGGCATAGCCCGAGGTATTGCCCTGGCCGGTTTCGGCCGTTTTCGAAGAAATGTTGACAATGGCCCCCTTCGAGCGGATCAGCTCGGGCAGGGCGTATTGCGCCATCAGGTAGTAATGCACCACGCTGTTGTGCAGGCTGCTGATGAAGGCGTCATAGCCGCCGTGCTCCAGGCCCACGCCGTCGTTCAGGCCGGCATTGTTTACCAGCCCGTCGATGCGGCCGAAGCGTTCCACGATGGCGGCCACCGCCTTTTTGCATTCTTCGGGGCGGGCGAGCTCCGCCTGGATGGCAAAAGCTTTTCCGCCTTCGGCTTCCACTTCTTCCACCATCCGCTGATTATCCTGGCTACAGCGGCCAATAATTACCGGCAGCGCCCCTTCGGCCGCCAGGGCTTTTACGATGCCGGCGCCGATGCCCTTGGCTCCGCCGGTAACGATGACTACGTTGTCTGTCAGGTTCAGTTTCATATGCAAGCCTTTGGCTGTTTGCTTATTTTTTGTAGGCCACTACTTTTTGCTTCGAGGTACCCAGGCCGTCGATGCCCAGTTCTACCACGTCGCCTTCCTTCAGGTACACCTGGGGGTTGAGGCCGAGGCCCACACCCGAAGGCGTGCCGGTGGAGATGATGTCGCCGGGCAGCAGGGTCATGAACTGGCTGATGTAATGCACCAGGTAGGGAACCGGGAAGATGAAGTCGGAAGTATTGCCGTCCTGCATTTTCTGGCCGTTCAGGTTCAGCCACAGGCGCAGGTTGCCCGGGTCGGCAATCTCGTCGGAGGTAGCCATAAAGGGCCCGATGGGCGCAAAGGTGTCGCAGCCCTTGCCTTTATCCCAGGTGCCGCCTTTTTCCAGCTGGAAGGCGCGCTCGCTCACGTCGTTGTGCAGGCAGTAGCCGGCTACATAGTCCAGGGCGTCCTGCTCGTCCACGTAGGAAGCTTTTTTGCCGATCACGAAGGCCAGCTCCACTTCCCAGTCGGTTTTTTCGGAATTGCGCGGGATCACGATGTCGTCGAAGGGACCGCAAAGGGCGGTGGTCGACTTCATGAACAGCACGGGCTCGGCAGGAATCGCCGCTCCTGTTTCGCGGGCATGGGAGGCATAGTTCAGGCCCACGCACACGATCTTGGAGGGACGGGCTACGGGGCTGTCCAGCTGTACGTCACCGTTCAGGCGGGGCAGGCTCTGGCCCTTTTCGGCCACGAACTGCTGCAGCCTTTCCAGGCCGCCGGATTGAAAGAACTGTTCGTTGTAATCTTCGCCGAAGGAGGAGGCGTCCACATACTGGCCGTCGAGGAGGAGACCGGGCTTCACGCTGCCGTTGTCCCGGAACCGGATCAATTTCATGTTACTACTTTGTTATAAGGTTTAGTTATTCAGTTTAATAAAGCCGCCGTCGATGGGATAATCGCAACCCGTGATGAAGGAGGCTTCGCCGGAGCAAAGATAGCAGATCAGGTGTGCGATCTCCTCAGGCATGGCCATGCGGCCGATGGGCTGGGTGGCGGAGAGTTTTTCAAACATCTCTTCTTCCCTGCCGGGATAGTTCTTTTTCAGAAACCCGTCCACGAAGGGCGTATGCACGCGGGCCGGGGAAATGCAGTTGCAGCGGATGCCGTCGGCGATATAGTCCTTGGCGACCGACAGCGTCATGGCGGCTACCGCGCCCTTGCTCATGGAGTAGGCAAAGCGGTCGGGGATGCCCACGTTGTTGGCGATGGAGGCCAGGTTCAGGATGGCGCCCCCGCCCTGCTGGCGCATCAGCGGCAGCACGGCGAACAGGCAGTTGTACACGCCTTTTACGTTGACTTTAAATACCCGGTCAAAATCTTCTTCCGAGGTGGTTTCGGCTTTGCCGATATGCGAGATGCCGGCGCTGTTCACCAGCACGTCGATGGTGCCGATGCTTTGAAATACGTCCACTACCTGTTGCTGGTTGGTCACGTCGCAAACGTGGCCCTGGATCTTCGCGCCATTGTATTTGATTTTGTTGGCCAGCACCGTTTCCACCACGGCGTTCACGGCGCTTTCGTTCAGGTCAAGGGCATGCACTTCGGCGCCTTTCTGTACGAACAAGAGGGCGGTGGCCCGGCCGATGCCGCTGCCGGCACCGGTGATCACTACTTTTTTTCCTGCTAAAGAACTCATCGTAATTTATGGGATGTTAAATATGAATTAAAGGGATACGCCCCGTTTCCAGGGAATGAAATCGTCCTGTCCCAGCAGCACGGCCTTGGGCGTCACTTCGCCGCTGGCCGCACGGATGCAGTATTCCAGGATCTCCTCGCCCATCTGCTCGATGGTCTTTTCGCCGCGGATGATGCCGCCGGTATCGATGTCGATGATGTCGGCCATGCGGGTAGCCAGGGCCGAGTTGGTGGCCACCTTGATGGTGGGACAAACCGGGTTGCCGGTAGGCGTGCCCAGGCCGGTGGTGAACAGGATGAGGGTGGCGCCGGAAGCAGCCTTGCCGGTGGTGGCTTCCACGTCGTTGCCGGGGGTGCACACCAGGCTCAGGCCCGCCTTGGTCACGGGCTCGGTATAATCCAGCACATCCTGCACCGGGGCGGTGCCGCCTTTTTTGGCGGCGCCGGCCGACTTGATGGCGTCGGTGATGAGGCCGTCCTTGATGTTGCCGGGCGAGGGGTTCATGTAAAAGCCCGATCCGAGCTTTTCCGCCAGGTCGTTGTACGACTCCATCAGGTCGATGAACTTGCCGGCCGAGGCTTCATCGATACAGCGGTCGAGCATGTCCTGTTCGGCGCCGCAGAGTTCGGGGAACTCGGCCAGCAGCACCTTGCCGCCCAGGGCCACCAGCAGGTCGGAGGTATAGCCCACGGCGGGGTTGGCCGAAATGCCCGAAAAGCCGTCCGAGCCACCGCATTTGACGCCGATGGTCAGGGCGCTGAGCGGGGCCGGTTCCCGCTGGAACTTATTAATTTCTGCCAATCCCTGGAAGGTCTGGCGGATGGCGTCAGCGATCAGCTGCTCTTCGCTCTGGGCCAGCTGCTGTTCAAAAATGTACAGGGGCTTATCAAAAGAGGGGTTGCGCTTTTTGAGGTCGTCCATGAAATTGGCTACCTGCAGGTGCTGGCAGCCGAGGCTCATGACCGTTACGCCGCCCACGTTGGGATGGTCGGCATAGGCCGCCAGCAGGGCGCCGAGGGTGTTGGCGTCCTGGCGGGTGCCGCCGCAGCCGCCGCTGTGCTTGAGGAACTTGATGCCGTCCACGTTGGGAAATACGCGGGCGGAAGTATCGGCCGCCACGGGCTGCAGCTGCAGCGCGTTGATGTCCTGGCCTTCTTTGTAAGCCTGGAGCAGCTGGCGGGTGTAAGATTTGTACTTGTCGGTGACGGCATAGCCCAGCTCGTTGTGAAGGGCTTCCTTGATGACGTCGAGGTTGCGGTTCTCGCAGAACACCATGGGCACGAACAGCCAGTAGTTGGCGGTGCCCACGCGGCCGTCGCTGCGGCGGTAGCCTCGGAAGGTGCGGTCCGCAAACGCCGACACGTCGGGGGCGGTCCAGGTTTGCTGCAGGCCGCGGTAGGCGTACTTGCCGGCGGCATGCTTGGTATTATCGGTGGTCATCAGGCCGCCCCGGGGCACGGCGCGCTGGGTTTTGCCCACCAGCGATCCGTACATCAGCACTTCCTCGGAAGCTGCCATATCATGGATGAAGAACTTGTGCTTGGCCGGGATGTTTTCCACCAGCGTCAGCTCGGCGCCGCCATGCGCCACCACCGTCCCGGAGGGAAGGTCGGTCAGTGCCACCAGCACGTTGTCGCTGGGGTGTATCTGCAAAAAAGGTCGGTTGACGGTATTCATAAAAAGACGTAAAGAGTTTCCAGTTTATAAGGATGTGGATTAAGCGTGGGTCAGCTCCACTTTCATGTCTTGTGCAGCTTTGTTACCCACCAGGCGCAGGGCGAAATAGCCCACGGCCAGGAAGCAAAGCGCCGGCACGGTATAGGCCACGCTGATGTTCGACAGGTCCGACACCCGGCCCATCACCAGGGGCAGGATGGCACCGCCCACGATGGCCATGATCAGGAAGGAGGATGCCTGCTTCGTTTTGTCGCCCAGGCCGGTCAGGCTCAGGGAGAAGATGGTCGGGAACATGATGGACATGAAGAACTGCAGGCCCATCAGCGCATACACGCCGGTCATGTTTTTATTGAGCACCGCCACGGCCAGCAGGGCGATGCAGGCCAGGCTGTAGAGCAGCAACAGGCGGGCAGCGGAAACGTATTGCATCAGGAAGGTACCGATGAAGCGGCCGGACATAAAAGCAAACATGGCAGCCGACAGGTACTTAGCTGCCAGCTTCTCGTCGAGGCCGGCCACCTGGCCCGCATAGCGGATGAAGAAGCTGGCCACGCATACCTGGCCGCCCACGTAGAAGAACTGGGCCACCACGCCGCGCACAAAGTTTTTTTCTTTCAGCAGGCCGCCGATGCCGCCGGAGGATTTGGCACCGGTAGCGCTTTTGGGCTCCGCGATCTCGGGCAGGGCGGTACGGGAAATGAGCAGGGCCACCAGCAGCACCACCAGCCCGATGACGATATAGGGCAGCTGCACGGCGCTGGCTTCCTTGGTGAGGTAGGCGTCGAGGGCTGCGCCGGACAGGTTTTTCGATTCGTCGGTGCCGCCCGACAGGATCAGGATGCCGCCGAGGAAGGGCGCCAGGGTAGCGGCCAGCCCGTTGAACGACTGGGCCAGGTTCAGGCGCTGGGTAGCCTTGGCCGGATCACCTAAAGCATTCATATAGGGGTTGGCGGCGGTTTCCAAAAAGGTCAGGCCGCTGGCGATGACGAAGAGGGCCATCAGGAACAGGCCGTAGTTGCGCGTGCCGGCAGCGGGGTAAAACAGGAACGTACCGGCGGCAAACAGCAGCAGCCCCAACACGATGCCGCCCTTGTAGCCGAATTTTTTCATGAACAGGCCGGCGGGCAGGGCCACCGCGAAATAGGCGATGAAAAAGGCCGAATCGATCAGGGCCGACTGCATGTCGGTGAGCTGGCAGGCTTTTTTCAGGTGGGGAATCAGGATCGGGTTCAGGTTATGGGCAAAGCCCCAGAGAAAAAACAGGGAGGTCACCAGGATAATAGGGAGACGGTAGTGGTTTGCTTGCTTCATATGGCAGAAGATATTTTTTGATAACCGGCGGAAAATGAATAAAATTTCCCCAAAGGGATTACAAAACAACTACGGTTCGGCATGAAAATGATGCACCAAATTGTCGAACCATTCAACAATATTGGCATAACCAGCGAACTTTGGCACCGGGACAGGTTAATATTTTAGGAGTTTTATCCTTTTTTTGGCAGGCACCCAGGGCAAACCCATCTATTTTAGCAGTCCCTTTTTCCCTTCATTAAACCACTTGCAGTATGAGGCCCCAGCTATTAAAAGTTTCCAAAGGACCCGGATGTTCGTTCAGCGTACGCAGGGACCTGGTGCCCCACATCAACAACCGCTGGCACTACCATACCGAGCTGGAGCTGATTCATTTTGAAAAAGGGGAAGGCACCCAGTTCATCGGCGACCACATCTCGCGGTTTACCGCCGGCGACGTGGTGCTGGTGGGCCCCAACCTGCCGCACTACTGGCGGTTCGACGACCTTTATTTTCACGATACCTCCGGGGCGCATGCCGACATCCGGGTGGCCCACTTCCACGAAAACTTCTGGGGCGAAAAGTTTTTGGACCTGCCGGAGAACCTGCCGCTGCGCACCGTGCTGGAAAAGTCGAAAAGGGGCATCTTGATCCCCGGCGCTTCGGGCGAAAAGGTGGCCCGGCTGCTGGAAGCCCTCCTGAAGGCCGAAGGGCCGCAGCGCATCATGCTGCTGCTGGAGGCGCTCACCACCATCGCCGACTGCAAGGACCTGGAACTGCTGTCCTCTATGGGTTTTAAACAGGATAATGCCGAAGGGGTCAGCGACCGGATCAACGCTATTTACGAATACTCGATGAAGCATTTCCGGCGCAAGATCCAGCTGGAGGAGATCGCCGAAATAGCCAATATCAGCCCCCATTCGTTCTGCCGGTATTTCAAGTCGAAAACACGGAAAACCTATTCGCAGTTCCTGGTGGAGCTGCGGGTGGGACATGCCTGCAAGCTGCTGATCGAAAACAAGCTCAGTATAAAGCAGATCTGCTACGAAAGCGGTTTTCACAACTTCACCAGCTTCCACAAATATTTTAAAATGACTACGAAGAAAAGCCCGCTGGTGTACCAGAAGGAGTTTGGGCTGTAGGCGTCGAAAAAGTTTACGGGTTCACGGGTTTACGAGTTCACGAGTTGGGGCGCATACTGTTTGTGGTATTGCATTTGAAGCATCCCTTCCATGAAGCAGCAACCCCACCCGTTGCAGGACGGGTTCGTACATGTCCGCGGTGCCCGCGAGCACAACCTCAAAAACGTCAGCCTTCAAATACCCCGGGATGCCCTGGTGGTGTTTACCGGCGTTTCCGGCTCCGGCAAGTCGTCCCTGGCCTTCGGCACCCTGTATGCCGAGGCGCAGCGCCGCTACCTCGAGTCCGTCTCGCCCTACGCCCGGCGCCTGTTTCACCAGATGCCGGTGCCCGAGGTGGACGAAGTGGAGGGCCTGCCGCCGGCGGTAGCCCTCCAGCAGCAGCGCGGCGGCACCTCCACCCGCTCCTCCGTGGGCTCGGTCACCACCCTCTCCAACCTGCTGCGCATGCTTTATTCCCGGGCCGGCGATTACCCCAAAGGCCAGTCCATCATCTATGCCGAGGCCTTTTCGCCCAATACGCCCGAAGGCGCCTGCCCCCAATGCCATGGGCTGGGAAAAATTTACGAAGTGACCGAGAAATCGATGGTACCCGACGACTCGCTGACCATCCGCCAGCGGGCCATTGCCGCCTGGCCGCCGGCCTGGCAGGGGCAAAACCTCCGCGACATCCTGACCACCATGGGCTACGATGTGGACATCCCCTGGCGCGAGCTGCCCAAAAAAGACCGTGACTGGATCCTGTTTACCGAGGAAACCCCCACGGTGCCGGTCTTTCCCCGCTACACCCGCGAACAGGTGAAGCAGGCGCTGAAGCGCAAGGAGCCACCGGATTATATGGGCACCTTCACCGGCGCCCGCCGCTACGTGCTCCACACCTTTGCCCACACCCAGAGCGCGCTGATGAAGAAGCGGGTGGCCCAATACATGATCAGCAGCGAATGCCCCGAATGCCGGGGCAGGCGCCTGCGCCGCGAGTCGCTGTCCGTGACCTTTGCCGGCCACGATATCACCGAGCTGTCGCGGCAGTCGCTCAAAAGGCTGCAGGCCATCTTCCAGCCCTATGCCGACGGGTCGTCCGAAGCCCTTGCCCGCCAGGAAAAGGAGCACCAGGAAAAAGCCATCGTGACCCGGCGCATTGCCCAGGACTTTGTGGGGCGCCTGCAGGTGCTGCTCGACCTGGGACTGGGCTACCTGACGCTGGAGCGCAGCACCCCTACCCTTTCGCCCGGCGAGCTGCAGCGGCTGCGGCTGGCCACCCAGGTGCACAGCAACCTCTTTGGCGTGGTGTACGTGCTCGACGAGCCCTCCGCCGGCCTGCACCCGGCCGACACGCAGGCCCTGCTGCGGGCCCTGGACCGACTCAAAGCTTCGGGCAATTCCATCTTCGTCGTGGAGCACGAGATCGACGTCATCCGCCATGCCGACTGGATCGTGGACGTAGGTCCCGCCGCCGGTGAAAAGGGCGGCGAGATCCTGTACAGCGGCCCGCTGGAAGGGCTCCAGAAAGTAAAAGCCTCCCGCACCCGGGAGCACCTGTTCCAGGGTCCTGCCGCTTCGGAGCGGTCGTACCGCCAGCCGGCCGGCTGGCTGCAGCTCCAGGGCGTTACCCGCAACAACCTTCACCATCTTGATGCGGCCTTTCCCCTGGGCGTGCTCACCTCCGTTACCGGCATTTCGGGATCGGGCAAGTCCAGCCTCGTCAGCCAGGTGCTGGTAGAGCTGGTGGCCGGCCACCTGGGCCACGACCTGCCCGTGGAGGAAGAAGAGGGCGACCCTTTGCAGCAGGAAAGCGTGGGGCCGGTAGGCGGAAAAATTACCGGCGGCATGGAAACCATCAAACGCCTCGTGCGGGTGGACCAAAAGCCGATTGGCCGCACGCCCCGCTCCAACCTGGCCACGTATACCGGCCTGTTCGACGGCGTCCGGAAATTATTTGCCGCCACGAAAACCGCCAAAGCCCGCCGCTACGATGCCGGCCGCTTTTCGTTCAACGTGGGCAAGGGCCGTTGTGCCAATTGCGAGGGGGAAGGTTTTGTGATGGTGGAACTGCTGTTCCTGCCCAGCGTGTATGCCCCCTGCCCCGTTTGCGGCGGCACCCGGTACAACGAAAAAACGCTGGAAATAAAATACAAGGAAAAGAACATCGCCGAAGTGCTGCGCATGACCGTGGACGAAGCCCATGAATTTTTTTCGGAAGAACCCGCCATCAGCCGCTCTTTGGAAATGCTGCACGAGGTGGGCCTGGGGTACCTGCGCCTGGGACAGCCGGCCACCGAACTTTCGGGCGGCGAAGCCCAGCGCATCAAACTGGCTACAGAACTCCAGCGCCTGGGCAAGGGCAACACCCTTTATATCCTCGACGAACCCACTACCGGGCTGCACCCTTCGGATGTGGAAAAGCTGGTGGTGCAAATGAACCGCCTGGTAGACGCCGGCAATACGGTCATTGTCGTAGAGCACGATATGGACGTGATTACCGCCAGCGACTGGGTCATCGACATCGGTCCCGGCGCAGGGGAAGAAGGCGGCACCATCGTGGCGGCCGGCACGCCTGGCCAGGTGGCACAAGCGAAAAAGAGCAAAACGGCGCCGTTCCTGAGACAGGCGCTGCCGGCTCCGCCGGAGGGCATAAAAAAAGGGATGTAGAAACACCCCTCGTACACTTGCTTGTATAGACTAAACTGCTGCGGGCTCCCGAAAACCCGGTAATGACGTACCGGCGGAACTGCCCAGAGCAGCTTGAAAATGCGTTGATTATTAAAGAAACTCACCGAACAAGTTCACGTCCCAACCCTAAAAACACCCAACTCGTAAACCCCTAAACTTGTAAACGCGTAAACTTTATTTGTTACTGCAAATTGATAAAACTTTTACCGCTGCGGCAGCTATAAGGTTGGCATATTATTCAACTATTTTGGCAAGCCCGGCCGCAAAAAGAGATACCGAAGGTTAATAAACGTTAAAGACGGCCCGAAAGGCCGTATGGGGTGCCGGTGACGGGGGCACTGGCCGGTTGCCAAAAAAGCGGTAACTTGTTGTTTACCTTCAATCCCCGCTACATGTCCCGTTCGATCCTGTTTCTGGTGTGCGCCCTTGCCCTGGCAGGTATGGTGCGCCCGGGCGTGGCCCAGGCCAGCCCCCCTCGTCTTTCCTTTATCCTGGTAGATGAACATAAGCTGGCGGCCATCAAACAGGAATACCTGCGGGGCCCTGCCTCCTCCGGGGTAAAAAAGGAAGTAGAGCAATTCCTGAAAAAAACCGAGCAGCTGCTGGCAGTCACCCCCTACACCGTCACCAATAAAAAAAAGCTGCCGCCCAGCGGCGACAAGCACGACTACATGAGCCAGGGCCCCTACTGGTGGCCCGACTCCTCCCAGCCAGGCGGCAAGCCCTACATCCGCAGGGACGGCAAAGTCAACCCCGAACGCAACCTGATGCAGGACCACGAAGAAATGGACCACATGACCCGCGAGGTCAAGGAGCTGGCCCTGGCGTATTATTTTACCGGCAGGGAAGACTTCGCCCGCAAGGCCGTGGAGCTGCTGCGGGTATGGTTCCTGGACAAGGAGACCCACATGAATCCCAACCTCAACTTCAGCCAGGGCATTCCCGGCGTTACCGAAGGCCGCGGTTCCGGCGTACTCGATACCGAGGGGTTTACCAATATTCCCGACGCGCTGGTCCTGATCAAGGGCAGCAACAGCCTCAACCGGAAGTTTGTCCGGGACCTGCGCCGCTGGTTTGAAAAATACGCCCACTGGCTGCAGCACAGCAAGAACGGCAAGCAGGCAAAGGCCCACGACAACAACCACGGCACCTACTTCGACCTGCAGCTCACCGATTACCTGTTGTTTTTGGGAAAGAAAAAAAAGGTACGCCGGGTGCTGAAGGAGCAATCCCTGCCGCGCATCGACCGGCAATTTACCATAGAGGGGGCCCAGCCGCTCGAGCTCATACGGACCAAGTCGTGGAACTACACTACCCGCAACCTGCTGGGCTGGACCAAGCTGGCCCAGATCGGCGAACGGGTGGGCGTGGATGTCTGGGGCTACCAGACAGCGCAGGGCAAGGGCATCCGCCGGGGCGTGGCGTGGTTCCTGCCCTACCTGATGAAAGAAAAAGCCTGGCCGTACGAACAGATCGATCCGCCCAGCAACAGCCGCATCCTGAGCATCTACCAGCTTGCTTCGGAAAAATACCCCGGTACCTTCCCGCAAAAGCCCTTTGATACCTACCCGGTCTTCAACCTGAACCTGGTGTGGTAATTATAATGCCCTGTAAAACGGGTACTCCCTCTCTTTTAGCCCGGCGTAAAACCGCTCCCCGGTCCCTCCAAGGCAAAACCGGCAATAGGCCTTACGCCCTAAAAAAAACAACAACACGCTGACTATCAATAATATATAAAATAAAAAATGCCATTTTATGGCAGAGTACGCTTATAACCATCCTGTACTGTCCAGCTTCCAATAAGACGGTTTCACCCCCACTTGCACCCCATTCACCGATTCCAATGGTAGAGCTAAACGCATCCGTACTAATTTTGAGTCATCAAACAAGCCGATACCCTTGTAAAATAAAGAACACCAACATTTTATAAAGAACATTTTTCCCAAACCTGTTTAACTACCAACCTCATGAAAATCACTAGAAACTTCCTTTCCACCGGAAAGGGCATGCTCTCCACCGTACTCGTAGCTTCTTCCCTGTTTGCCTGCTCCAAAAAAGATGTGCAGCAGCCCGCTACCCTCGATGAGGCCAACACCGTAGCCTCCGCTTATGCCGCCCCCAGCTCCGCCCTCCACGTAGAGGAAACCATGGAAGGCTCCAACCCCTTCGTCGTGTTCGGCGGCAACCCTGAAGTAGCAGCCACCAACTATTCTTATACCTTCCCCGGCCTGGCCTACCAGGGTAATAAATCCGTACGCTTCGAGATCCGCAAGGACCAGCCTAAAGTAGGCTCTTCCTCCAAAATCCGCTCCGAAGTAACCGTCATCCGCGGTTCCGAATGGCCCAACTTCGGCAAGGAAGCCTGGTACTCCTTTGCCATCTATTTCCCCACTGTTGGCTTTGAGCCCGATAGCGAAAGAGATTGCATCAACCAGTGGTTCGAAGACGGTTCCGACGAGACCACCATCCGCTGCCAGGACGATAAAGCATTTTTGGAAGTAACGCCCCCCTCCGGCTCTACTACCCTGAAAAAATATGACCTGTTCTCCGCCTCGCTGAACAACAGCAGCAGCGTAGCTACCGGTGCGGTTTCCGGCTTCAACAAAATATCCAAGGACAAGTGGCATGAGTTCGTGTTCCACGTCATCCACTCTACCGGTTCCGATGGTCTGATCGAAGTATGGCGCGACGGGCAAAAGATCCACACCATCAACGGCCGCAACATTCACCTGAAAGTTCCCAAATGGAAGATCGGCCTGTACAAAGCCTCTTTCCTGAACGGCACTTCGGACCGCAACTCCCGTGTACTGTACTTTGATAACGTACGTGTAGGTACTGCCAAGGCTACTTTTGCCGACATGACCTCGGGCAAGACTACGCCGACCACTCCTCCTACACCCCCGGTTGATCAGCCCACTACGCCGACTACCCCCGAAACTCCTACCACCCCGACTACACCCACTACCGGTGCTGCCACAGTGGTAAGCTTTACCGCAGTAAACTCGGCTATTGAAAAAGACGTGCTGACCCTCACTGAAGGTGCTACCATCGACCTGAGCAAGGTAGGTGCCCAGAAGCTGAACTTCCGTGCCAACGTGAACGGTACCGCTAGCCAGGTGAAAATTCAACTGAGCGGTGCTGCCAGCCAGACCTTCACCGACAGCAAGGCTCCGTTTGCCGCCTTTGATGATGTAGACGGCAACTACAAGAGCTGGAGACCCGTAGTAGGCAAATACACCCTGACCGCCACTCCTTATGTTAATGGCGTTGCAGGAACTCCCTACAAGGTTTCGTTTAAAATTCAGAACTAAGCCTGATTTATCCTGGACACAGCAGGAAGCATACAAAAAAAGCAGCCGGACAACCGGCTGCTTTTTTTATGCCCAGCCGGCGCCGGCCGCCTGTATATAATTGACTGCCAGTAAATTAAACAGCACCCGCCTCGCAAACAGGGGCACAGGCAACCGTCCTGTACTGTACAGCTTGGCTTTCGCCTCATTCACCTGCGTCCATACCCCATTCACCGATTCCTACGGCAGAGCTAAGCCCATCCATTGTAATTTTGAGTCATCAAATAACCGATACCCTGGAAACATCAGTCAGCTAACACTATTTATTCAATATCAGTTAACACCAACCTTCATGAAAATCACTAACGACCTCCTTTCCTCCGGAAAGGGCCTGCTCTCCTCCGTACTCCTGGCATCTACCCTGTTTGCCTGCTCCAAAAAAGATGCACAACAACCAGCTTCCCTGGACGCTGCCAATACTGTAGCTTCCGCCTATGCCAGCCCCAGCTCCAAACTGTACCTCGAAGAAACCATGGAAGGCACCAGCCCCTTCACCGCTTTCGGCGGCGGCATTGAGAACTGCCTGACCGACTGGACCTT
>NZ_JBBBEI010000003.1:0-163080 GCF_037132455.1 Huijunlia imazamoxiresistens
CAGTATTCGCGGGGAATGCGGGGGTAGTGCAGTTCGGCGGCACGGATGACGAAGGGCTTGCCGTTGAGGACAAATTCCTTGTTGCCGGCGGCAAAGGTACCTGTGCGGCTGCCGGAAACAATGTTGTCCGGTTGCGCCTGGGCGGTAGCTTCGTTTGCCAGCAAGCCGGTCCAAAGGCTGAAAAGTAGGAATGCTTTTTTCATAATCGAACGGATGTTCTTATAAAGAATAAATTAATACGGTTTACCAATCTTCACGGCGCCGAGGGGAGCGGGAACAAGGGGCGTTTTCTTTCCGGCGGGTGTAAAGCGGCCCTCGATTTTTTGCGCTACCCGCACATAGTCGACCACGTATTTCCGGGGGAAGGCGGTGCCCGAAGGATCGCCGCCGTTGTCGCCGCCCAGGGCGAAATTCAGCAGCATGTAGTGTTTCTGGCGGAAGGGAAAGCTTTCACTGCCGTCGCGGTTGTACAGGTTGCTTTGCGGCTGGTAGTTCAGCAACCGGTCGTCCAGGTAGATGGCGATGCCCAGGGAATCCCAGTCCATGCGCCAGGAATGGAACCTGTCGGCCCATTGGGGATCGCCCAAAGAGGCCACCGGTGTTTTTGTGCTGTACCAATGGGCATTGTAGGCGCGGCGGGTGCCTACGGCATAGTTGGCCAGCACGTCGCCTTTGTAAAATTCCATCATGTCGATCTCGCCATTGGAAGGCCACTGCCCCTTTACGCCCAGCGTCCACCAGGCGGGCCAGCAGCCGGCCTGGGTGTCGATCTTCGCCCGCAGCTCGAAGCGGCCGTACTGCCACTCCTGCCTGCCGGCAGTGTTCATGCTGGCGGCGGTGTAGTCGATAAACGCGCGGCTGCGGCGCCAGTCGCCGCTGCCGGGCACGTAGGCCGGGTTGGGGCGGCGTTCGCGGCGGGCTTCGATGGTCAGAACGCCGTCCTTGCAGGTAGCATTTTCGGGCTGGTACCATTGCAGCTCGTTGTTGCGGACAAAGCCTTTTTCAAACTTCCAGTTGGCGGTATTGACCGAGTCGCCGTCAAATTCGTCGGCCCATACGGGACGGTATTCCTGGTGGCCCAATGCCAGGGCGGTAAACGCACCATCGAGCACGCCGCCCGGGGCGGCGCCGGCGGCCACGTCATAGGCCAGCCAGAAATAGTTCACGCCTTCCGCCAGCTGCTGTGCGCCGGTTACGGTAAAGGCGCCCTTTGCTTTTTTTACCGAGCCAAAAGGCCGGGCGGGAGAAAAAGTAGCGTTGTTGCCGGTATAATAAACCGTGGCGCCGGTAATATCTTTAGCCCGGGTGGTTCCTTTCGTGTCCAGGCTTAGTGCGGTCACCGACAGGGGCGTTGCCGCACCGGCGGTGGTCACTTCCATCCGCAGCACGGGAATGCTGCGGCTGCCCGGAACGGCCACGGTATCGGCCTGGGTAGTGGCGGCGGACACACAGGCCATGGCTTGCGCCCGGCCCTCCCGGCTCCCCAGCAGCGATGCCAGGGCCAGTACCAAAGTCTTTGCAGTAAATAAGTTCGTCTTTCGCATGGTATGCTCGGGTGATAAAAAGTTCCCGGGAAGCAGTCCTCCCGGGAATTCTATGAAACGTGCAGCAATAGTTTTCTTCATTGCCTATTGCTCATTGCTTATTGCCTGTTTAATACCCCGGGTTCTGCACCATGGCCGGCATCCGGCGCACTTCCAGTTCCGGCAGCGGCATCAGGTAATGCTCGGGGCGGAAGTTGTGGCGGCGGATCGACGGCACTACCGTATACGTATAGGTGAAGTTGGGTGAGGTTCCGCCACGAACGATCCGCAGGCGGTCGTTAAAGCCGTTGTTCACCTGCATAGCGATCTTCCAGCGGCGGATGTCGTGGTAGCGGTGGTCCTCAAATGCCAGTTCGATGCGGCGCTCGTTGCGGATGAATTCCCGCATTTCCTCCTTGGTCATATTGGCTTTCATCCCGTACAGGCCGTCGGCTCCGGCCTCGATGCCGGCGCGTTCGCGGATCAGCTTAAGCTTCGGATAGGCCAGGGCGGTCTGGCCGGTTTCGTTGATGGCCTCGGCATAGTTCAGCAGGATCTCGGCGAAGCGGATCAGTCCCCATCCCCTGTCGGTATTGTTGCCGTTCTCGGTATTGGTCATCTTGCGGACAAAATAACCGGTGTTCTGGTTGGTCGCCACAAAGCCGTTCCCGTCCGATGCGCCCTCGTACGTCCATACCGGCTGTTTGGAGTTGGACCCGCTCCTCCAGATGGACATTCCGTTGTAGATAATGCTGTAGCCGAAGCGGGGATCGCGGTTGGCAAAGGGGTTGGCCGCGTTGTAGCCCGAAGCCGGGTCGGTGATGGCCTTGCCGTTACTCATGGGGAAAGCCACGGCCAGGTTGTGCGAGGGAAAAACATACTTGGAGCCCCCGAAGCCGCCGGGGAAATAAAACCCTTCCCAGTCGCGGTTGGCGGGGCGGTTATAGAAAAAGATGTACTCGGAATTCACGCGCTTCTGGAACAGGTCGTAGTAACCGTAACCCGGCGCGGTGGCATTATCCACGTTCAGGGAATAATAGCCGGTGTTGATCAGGTCCTCGGCCGCCTGGGCTGCGCGCTGCCAGCGGCTGACGGCGGAATCTCCATAGGTAGTGGTCTTCACCTGTTGTTCGGTGGCGCTTCCCACGTAGGGCTGGGTGGCATTGAACAGGGGGCTGGCGGCATACAGCAGCAGGCGTGCTTTCAGGGCCAGGGCGGCGCCGCGGGTGACGCGGCCGTGGTCCGCATCCTCGTAACCGCCGGGGGCCGGCAGTTCCGCCGCGGCGGCATCCAGTTCGCGCACCACGTAATCCACGCATTCGGCATAGGTATTCCGGGGTTTGTTCACCACATCGGTCAGGGAAAACACCTGGTCGTCCAGCAGCGGCACCCCACCGTAGGCGATCAGGAGGTTGTGGTAATACCAGGCACGCAGGAAGCGGGCCTCGGCCACCATGCGTTTTTTCTTGCCTTCGCTGAGGGGCGCCAGGGGCAGCTTGGCGATCAGCAGGTTCACCCGGCGGATGTTTTCGTAGGGCAGGTTCCAGAAATCGTTCAGGGCCGAGTTGCCGTTGACATAGCTCGAAGGCGACAGGCTGCCGTTGTAGATGATCACCGGTGTCTGGGTGGGACCCGACCAGGTGTATTCCGCATCGTCGGTCGACTGCTCGGTATTGCCGTGATCGTGCCAGCGCCATTTACGGAAACTGAAACCCACATCCTGGTACACCCGGGTCAGGAACTGCATGGTCCGCAGCGAGTCGGTGAATACATAGGTTTCGTTAATGGCCGTATCGGCTTTGTTATCGAGGAATCCCTGTTTTTTGCAGGAGGCCAGCAAAGCGCCGGCTGCCAGGGAACATATGAGGATTGATTTTTTCATACAGGAAGAATTTTAGAAGGTTACATTAAAACCGAGGTTATACACACGCTGGGGCGGGTAATTGCTCCGGGTGCTGCCCGAGTTGATCTCGGGGTCGAAATCATAGAGCTTGGAAAGGTTGGTCCACAGGGCCAGGTTGTTGCCATTGGCAAACACCCGGATGTCCTGCAACTTCACGCGGCTCACCAGCGATTTCGGCAGCGAGTAGCTCATTTCGGCGTTGCGCAGGCGGATGTAATCCGCCGAGATCAGCCAGAACGAGGAAGGATGCGAAGAGGGATTGCTCGTAAACATCGTGGCATTGGTCAGGATCGGGTAGCGGGCATCGTTGCCTCTTTCCGGGGTCCAGGCGTAGCGGTGTACATCCGTCAGGTTGGCGCCGAAGGCCTGGATGGCTTCCGCCGCACCGCGTACCGAAGAACCGCGCACGCCCTGGAACAGGACGCTGAAGCTCAGGCCTTTGAAGCGGCCGCCCAGGTTCAGTCCAAAGGTGGTGTTGGGCAGGTTGGGGTTGCCGATAATGGTGCGGTCGTCGGCATTGATCCTGCCGTCGCCGCTGATGTCGGCATACTTCAGGTCACCGGGGAAAACGGTGGCGTCGGATTTGGGACTTTTGGCAATGTCGTCGGCATCCTGGTAAAACTGGCCGGTCCATACATAACCCAGGATCTGGCCGATGCTGTTGCCGGTCAGCGCCTGGTAGGAAAAAGCCGGTGGCGGCTCGTCCTGGAACAGGATCTTGTTCTTGGCAAAAGAAAGGTTGCCCTTCACGAAGTAGGAAAAGTTCTTACCCAGGTCGTCGCGCCAGGCCAGTTCGGCCTCGTATCCTTTATTGGCCACTTTCCCCAGGTTCACCGGGGGAAGGGAGGCACCGAAAATGCGGGAAACGGAGGAGCTGGTGCTGTTGCGGTCTACGATGATATCCCAGCGGTAGTTGTTGAAATACTCAAAGGTACCGGACAGGCGGTTTTTGAACAGGCCGATCTCCAGGCCCAGGTCGGCTTTGCGTTCCTTTTCCCAGGAAATGTTGCGGTTACCCAGGCGGCCTTCGGTGATGGCATTGTTCACACCGCCCGAAGTAGGCGTGGTACCAAAGTTGGCGGCACCGCCGGTACCGTTATTCTGGTTGAATTCATACAGGTAATAGTAGGTAAAGTTGTTTCCCAGCTTGTCGTTCCCCACCACGCCCCAGGATCCGCGCAGTTTCAGGCGGTCGACAAAGTGGATGTTGTCCTTAAAGAAAGGCTCCTCGGATATGTTCCAGCCCGCAGAGGCGGCCGGGAAGAACCCATAACGCTTGTCGCCCACGAAGCGGTCGGACCCGTTGTAGCCGGCGTTGAACTGGAACAGGTATTTCTGCCGGTAGTCGTAGCCGATACGGGCCGAATAGCCGCGGGAGTTGTTGGGCACGAAGTTGTAAATGACGTTGTCGTTGCGGCGCAGGTCCGAGTTGGTGCGGGCCAGGAACAGGCCATACAGGTGGTGCACGCCAAAAGTACGGTCGTAGTTCAGGATCGCCTGCATATCCAGCACACGGACGGTGCTGCCGCCACCGTAACCGGTAAAGAAGCGGCGCACGCGGTACAGGTCGGGGGTACGGTTTTCATACGAGCTGTCCTTCGGATTAAAGATATAGGAAGGGAAATCTGCCACCTCGCGGGTTACGGTGCGGTTGTAGCCGTAGTTGGAATTATAGGCCACGCGACCGGTAAAGCTCAGGCCTTTGGTCAGGAAGGCCAGCTTCTGGTTGACATTGGCCACCACGCTCATATTGCTTTCGTAGTTGCGGCTGTAGCCCAGGTAGGTCAGGCGGCCTACCACGTTGTTGCGGTTGTAGGCCGACTCCATCTCGTCGCGCTGCCATTTGCTGTAGCCAAAGCTTCCATTGGGGTTATAAACCGGGTAGGCGAAGGGTGACAGCGTTTTGAAACTGGAAAAATCATAAAACAGGTCGCCATTGGGGGCTTCAATCCCGTTGGGGCTGCTGACACGGGGGGTATTCACCTCGCCCAGGTTGCCAAACAGGTCCAGGCGCAGGTCGGTGGTCGGCGTCACCTTCACGTCCAGGTTGGAGCGGTAGTTGTACCGCTTGTGGAAGTAGTTGCCTTTCACGTCCTGGTCTTCACTATAATTTTTCAGCATACCGTCCTGGTACAGGTAGCCCAGGGATACAAAGTACTTGACGCTTTCGGTACCGCCGGAAACGTCCAGGTTGCCTTTATGCTGCCGGGCAAACTTCTTGAACAGGACGCTTTTCCAGTCTACGTCGGGGTGACCGTAGGGATCCTGGCCGTTCTGGAACAGGGCCAGGTCCGTAGAGTCGAAACGGGGTTTAAAAGTGGAACCGGGACCCACGATGCCGCCGTTGCGCACGTAATCGTTGTACAGGGCTTCGTTGTAGAGCTTCGCCGTTTCGTACGAACCCAGGTATTTCGGCAGCTTGGTGGGTTGGTTCAGGCTGGACTGGGTGTTAAACGAAATCTTAGGCGCGCCCAGGCGGCCCCTGCGGGTAGTGACCACGATCACCCCGTTGGCGCCCTTGATGCCGTAAACGGCCGTGGTGGAAGCGTCTTTCAGAATGGTCAGGGATTCCACTTCGTTGGGGTCCATGCGCTGGAACTGGTCGTAGCCCACTTCAATATCGTCCACGATCAGCAGGGGCGTATTGGCGCCGGCGTTAAAGGAGCTTTGCCCGCGGATGAACAGGTTGGCGGCATCCGCACCGGGGCGGCCCGAAACCTGCTGCGAAAACAGGCCCGGCATGCGGCCCACCATGGCGTTCTGGATGGAGGCGGCGGGGTTCAGGCGGATCTCGTCGCCCGACACCACGCTGACCGCGCCGGTCATGGTAATTTTCTTTTGCCTGCCGTAAGCCACCACCACCACTTCTTCGTCGCTCTTCACCTCGGCGGACAGCAGTACGGCCACGGCACCGCTTTTGGCCACGTTGACCTCCTGCTGGCGGTAGCCCACGCTGTTGACAATAATGGAAGTGCCTTTCCCTTTCAGGGTCAGGGTGAACTTCCCGTCATTATTAGTAGCCGTTCCATTGGCATTCAGGCCTTTTTCCCAGACGGATACGCCGCCGAGGGGACCCGTACTATCGCTTACGATCCCTGTCACGATCTTGCCCTGGGCAATGGCGGCCACCGCCAGCACCTGCAACAGCAACAGGAACAGAATAAATTTTTTCATGTTGTATAAAGAATTATCAGCAGTTATGAATGAAATCAATCGTCGTTAGTGTCAATGGATATTGGTTCATTGGTTCATTGGGTATTCGGAGGCGACTGTTCACCTGTCCGGACCCAATATCCCAATTGCCCAATACCTCCTACCCTAGTGCCAGCCTTCGTTTTGAACCAGGTTGGGATTTTTCACGACCTCGGAATACGGGACCGGCATGTGGTACAGCTTGTTGTTCCAGGTAAGGGTGTTCACGGGCTCCTTCTGGTAGGTCAGCGCACCGGTGGCGGCATCCCTGGTGATCTTCATGCCGTGCACGGGGCCGGACAATACCTGGTCGGCGATCTTCCAGCGACGCACGTCCCAGAAGCGGTGTTCCTCGAATGCCAGCTCCAGGCGGCGCTCATTGCGGATCAGGTTACGCATTTCCTCTTTGGCAATGCCCCCCTTGATACCGTAGCGGTTGTTGGTTCCCGCTGCAATGCCGGCCCGTTTGCGGATGGCGATGATCTCGGTCACGGCCTCTTCGGTACGGTCCAGCTCGTTCAGCGCCTCGGCGTTGTTCAGTAAAACCTCGGCATAGCGGAACAGGATGAAGTTGTGGTTCTGGTTGGCATAGGTCGTGGCGGCGCTGGCGTCGTACAGGAATTTCTTTAGGTAGTAGCCGGTCTTGGTCCGCACCCGGGTGCCGGAGGTGGGCTTGTCCAGCCCGCCTTCAAAGGTTTCCACGGGGCGCTTCAGCCAGGTCACCCCGTTGTAGAATACAGCGGCCGCCAGGCGGGGATCGCGGTTGGCATAGGGGTTATTGGCGTTGTAGCCCGAGCCCGGTTCGGTGAGGGCCAGGCCGTTGCTCATGGGGAAGGCGTCCACGAATTCCTGGGTGGGACTGGTACGGCCTTCGTTATTGGTAATGGTTCCGAAAGCGCCGGTCGGGGCGTTCAGGCGCTCCAGGTCGGTATTCTGGGCCGACTGCCGGGCCAGGATGATTTCGTTGGCCGAAGCGCTAATCCGGCGGCTGAGGAACAGGGTATTGTAGTTGGCCTGGAGCGAGGCGCCGCTGGTCTGCAGGGCATACACGTTCAGGTCTTTCAGTTCCTTGCAGGCGTCCACCACCTTTTGCCAGCGGGCGGGATCGGCGGTCACGTAGCCGGTCAGGGCTTTTTTGGCGGGATCGGTCTCGATACCGCCACCGTTCATCAGGGGGCTGGCGGCATACAGCAGGGTGCGGGCCTTCAGGGCAAGGGCGGCGCCGCGGGGAATGCGGCCCCAGTTCTGGTCGGAGATCTGCTCTTTATACAGGTCGTTTTTGATGGCGTCGCATTCGCTTACGATGTAGTTCACGCATTCTTCATAGGTGTTGCGTTTGAACGACAGGTCGTCGGTGAAGTTGAAAACGCTGTCGCCCACCAGCGGCACGCCGCCGTAGCGTTTCACCAGTTCGAAATACAGCAGGGCGCGGATAAACCGGGCTTCTGCCGGCCAGGAGGTTTTGAAGCTGGCCATGCTGGCTTTCAGCGGCGCCTTCTGGTAGTTTTGAAGAAAAATATTCGCCTGGCGAATGCCGTAGTAGCTGTTGCCCCAGTAGGGATCGGGGTTGTTGAGCATGCTCACCAGCCCGTTGGTATAAAATTCAACGGCCGTATTGTTGCGCGAAGGAATCGCATCGCCGGAGGCGGCATCCAGGAAATCACCGTAGACCCGGTTGAAACCGTCGGGAATATAATTGTAGAGGTTGTTGAGGAAAAAAGCGGTTACGGTACCGGTGGAGTCGGTTGTATCCCACAGCAGGTCTTCGGTCAGGTAACCTTTCGGCTCCGCTTCGATCTTTTTGCAGGCAAAAAATGCCGAGCAGGAAAGACCAAGGATCAGCAATGAATGTATAGTAGTCTTTTTCATGTACGCTTTCTTATAAGTTTTACAGCTTGATGTTGAGGCCGATGTTCGTCAGTCGTTGAATGGGATAGGCGCCGTTGTACACTTCCGGATCGATGTCTTTCAGCGAATTGAACGTCAGCAGGTTGGTGCCGGTCACAAATACGCGGGCTCCCTTGAGCTTTACCAGGCTGGTGATGCGGGAAGGCAGGGTATACCCCAGCACCACGTTCTTCAGGCGCAGGAAGTTGCCCGAACGGTACCAGTAAGAGGAGTTCGCGTGGTTGTTGGCATTGTACCCCAGGTTCAGACGGGGGTAATCGGCGGTAGCTGCGGTGGCAGGGGTCCAGCGGTTCAGGTTGTGCGCATAGGCCTGGCCAAAACCGTTGCCGAATTGCTGGAAGGGCAGGTAGCCGATACCCGTCAGGTAAATCTGGCGGTTCTGTACCCCGTGCAGCAGGGCGCTGAAGTCAAAGCCTTTGAAGTTGAAGCCCAGGTCCACCCCATAAGTGATCACCGGCTTCTGGTTGCCGATGGGCGCCTGGTCGAACTGGTTGATCACGCCGTCCTTATTCAGGTCCTGGTACTTAATGTCGCCGGCCTGCGGGGTATAGCCTTCAATGGTGGGGCTGGACGTGGCTTCGGCATCGGTCTGGAACAGGCCCTGGGCGACATAGCCAAAATCCTGCCCTACCCGCTTCCCGGTTCGTTTCATCCAGTCATATTGGCGGAAAACCTCGTCGGCAAACAGCAATTCCGAGTTGACGATACCGGCGTTGCCGCTGATGAAGTATTCAAAGCCGCCCAGCTTGTTGTTGTACCCCAGCTGCAGGTCCATGCCCTGGAAACGGGAAGAACCGAGGTTTTCCAGCGGGTAGTTGGCACCCAGCATGGCATTGCTGCGGCCGCGCTGCATCAGCAGGTCGTAAAACTTATTGCGGTAGTATTCGGCAGTAAAGAACAGCTTGCTGGCAAAGAGCGAACCCGTCACACCCAGGTTCAGCTTTTGGGCCTGCTCGAAGGTCCGGTTGGGGTTCACCAGGTCGCCCTGCATAATAGCGGTTTGGGTAGAACCGCTGCCGGTACCAAAGCGGGGGGAAACGGCATCGGGGTAGCGCTGGATGTAATCGTAATCCCAGGGAGCACCCGAGCCGGTTTTACCGAACGAGCCGAACAGCTTCAGGTTGTCGATCCACTGCTGGTCCTGGAGAAAAGCTTCCTGGTGCAGGTTCCAGGCCAGGCCCACGGCAGGGAAAAAGCCCAGCCGGGTAGCCGCTTTTTCGGGGTACCGGTTGGTACCGTTCAGGCCCCAGGAGGCTTCCGCCACGTATTTTCCTTTATAGTTATACGCCACACGGCCCGAGGTACCGGTATAGGTCAGCGGCAGGTCGGAACCGGTTACGTAATTATCCCGGTTGCCCAGTACAATCGCGTCCACGCCATGATGGCCAAAGGTACGGTTGTAGCCCAGCGCCAATTCGAGGTAGTTGGAACGGCCCTGGAATTCCACATAGTTGGTGTTACTCTGGGTGCCGTTGGTGCCGAATTGCTTGTAGGAAACCGCACCGGTGGACGGATCGACCACGCGCTGGAACACGGCCACGGTTTTGTTGCGGACGATATTTTCCGATATGTTGGAAAAATAGGAAGCGGTAGCTTTTACCCACAGACCCTTGGTAAGCTCGTCCAGGGTGCGTTTCAGGTACACGTCGGTCAGCATGTCGCGCTTGTAGTTCTGGGTATAGCCCATTCCGGTGGCGGTAGCCCAGATGTTGTTGGTGTAGATGTCGGTACCGCCGTAGCTGCCGTCGGGGTTAAACACCGGGTAGGCGTTGTTGGGCGTCTGCAGCAGCGAATTCAGGATGGTATTGGTGGCAAAGTTGCCGGGACCATCGCCGTGCAGGATCCGGCCCAGCAGGTAGATGCCCGAGCTGAGCTTGGAATTAATGTTGATATCTACGTTGGAGCGGATCACGTAGCTTTTGAAATTGTTGTTGGTATTGTACGTGTTGGTATCCACGGTCTTGAAAATACCGGTCTGGTTGAAGTGCTCCAGCGCTACGTAATAACGGGCCGTATTGTTGCCGCCCCGGGCATCCAGGGTGTACCGGTCAAAGCGCGAGGAATTGCGCAGCACCTGTTTGCGCCAGTCCACATCGGGGTGGCCATAAGGATCGCTGCCGTTTTGGTACAGGTCCAGGTCGGATGGGGAATAGGGGGCTGCGAGGCCGTCATTCTGGGCCGCCTCGTTGTACAGGCGGGCATAGTCATAGGCATTCAATGCTTTCGGCGCCTTCATGGGCTGCTGCAGCGCCGACTGGGCGGTAAAGGAAATTTGCTGTTTGGCCTTTATCCCTTTTTTGGTGGTGATGGCCAGGGCGCCGTTGGAACCTCTTACGCCCAGCATGGCCGTAGCCAGGGCATCTTTTAATAAGGTCACGGATTCTATTTCGGCCAGGTCAAATATAGTGATGTCGCGGGGGATGCCATCCACCAGCACCAGGGGGCTGCCTGCGCCCCGCAGGGTCAGGTTTACGTCGTCGGATCCGGGACGGCCGGAAACTTGGTTGGTATACAACCCGGCCAGGCGGCCCGGCAGGGTCGCCCTTACCGAAGTCACCGGCATTTTCTGGATATCCGTGTTGTAGACCGCCTGGGTGGAAGCGGCGGTCAGCGCGGGCTGGGCCTGGAGGTTATGCAGGAGTTGCACTTCCTGGGAGGCCTTCCAGGCCAAGTTGGTGTTACGCAACCGGATTTGCGGGGCCTTATCGTCGGTCAGCTGCAGCCGGCTCACCAGGATGTTGTGGTAGCGGACCAGCAACGGATCGCCTTTGCCGCCCTTCAGGGAAAACACGCCTTTATCGTCGGTGGTCACGGCCGGGCCAGCGCCTACGCTTACCTGGGCGCCCACGACCGGGAAGCCGCTTTCATTCAGCACGACACCGGTATAGGTATCGGTGCTATCCTGGAAAAAAGGAGCCGCTTTACCGGATACAGGCCGGTCGGTGCGCTCCCCGGCATGCAGGGCCGTGACGGATGTCAATAATCCTGCTGAAAGCGAGCAGTACAGCAGCAGGTTTTTTGGGAAATACCTCTTCATATAGTATATGGCAGTTTGATAGATAAATGGTTCGGACAATCACCGGCTACCGGGAGCCGGCCGGCACTTTGCTTCCACAGGAAAAAGCACCCGGAGGGAAAAGACAAACGGAGGGAGAAGCCCGGGGGGCTGCAAGCTGATTCATCATAACATACAAGCAATGGGTTCGCAAATAACATTTCAAAGGAAACCGAAAACACTTAAAGTCGCCGAAACGGTTCTTATTCCCGGCGACATGGCCGGCCGTTTTGTTAACAGACTGCAAAATAGACCAGGCTTCACTCATCAATAAGGGGGGTATTCTCATAAAAGGGGGGATTTTTTGGTAAGCACGCCCCGGCTTTCCCCCGGAAAACCCGCCGGGCAGGAGAAAGCAGGCGGCGGCAAGGGAGAAAATGGTAACTTTTCCCGATCCGCGCCAAATAGCGTAAATTGTAGTACGCTTTACCATGCCTGCCGATCTCCACGAAATGCTACTTGCCGAGCTGTTTGACTCCTTCCGGCAACCAATTACCTGGGCGGTGCCTGTTTTTGATTCCCAGCAGAACATCACCGACTTCGAGATCCGTTATTGCAACGAAATCGGCAGCACCTACTTTCGCCACCGCCCGGGCCAGGGCAAACAGGTAGGGATCCTGTCGGAGGGCACCTGGACCGAAGCCCAGAAACAGGAGGTCTTTGCCCAGACCCTGGAGGTTTTCTGTACCGGCAACCTCTTCGAAGGCGTTTACTATGACAGCGAGCACAACCGCTACGTGCATGTGCAACGCAGCCGCGTGCGCAACGGCGTACTCACCATCGCCACGGACCGCACCACCGAATACGAGGCCTTGAAGGAACAGCAACAGCAGAACGCCTTTTACGACCGCGTGATGGACGGCACCCTCCACGGTATCGTGGTGCTGGAAGTGGTGAAAAACGAAGCAGGGGCGGTGGCCGATTTCCGCTTTATCAGTATCAACCGGCGGGTAACCGAACTGCTGGGGAAAGAGCCCGGCGAACTGATCGGCCGCACCCTGGGCGAGCTGTATCCCCAGGACCGGACCGGGCGGTTCTTCCAGCTGTTCTGCCAGGCGCTGCGCAGCGGCACGCCCATCCGCCAGGAGCTCCAGTTGCAGTACGTGTCGGCAGGCAGCTGGTACGACTTCACCATCACGCAACTGGGCGACCGGCGCTTGCTGGTGAACTTCGACGACATCACCGAGAAAAAGCAGGCCCTCATCGCCCGGGAACAAAAGCGCCTCCTGCTCCACAACATCCTGAAACATTCGGCCAGCGGCATCACCGTGACCGAAACCATCCGCGGCGAGCAGGGCGAAGTGGTAGACTTCCGCATTATCATCGCCAACGAGGCGGCCCAGCGGATCACCGGCCACGAAACGTACCTCCAGAAAACCCTGCGCGACCTGAACCCCGAGATCATGACATCGCCCCTCGTCAAAGGATCGCTCAACACCCTGGCCACCGGTACCCCCTTTGTAAGCCAGTATTTCTCGCCCCACTCCCAGCGCTGGCTGGAAATGGCCGTATCGAAAATGGACGACGACCACCTGGTGAACATTTTTACCGACGTCACCCGCGAAAAAGAAGCCCAGCTGCAATTGGAACGGTCACTGGAAGAGCTGAAGCGCTCCAATGCCAACCTGGAGGAATTCGCCTACGTGGCCTCGCATGACCTGAAAGAACCCATCCGCAAGATCCATTTCTTCGCCAACCGCCTCAAGGACCAGTACGCCGGCGTCATGGACGAGAACGGCCTGCGCATCTTCGACCGGCTGCTGCTGGCGGCCCACCGTATGCACCACCTGGTCGACGACCTGCTGACCTATTCACAGGTCAGCATGCACCCGGCAGAAACCGAGGAGGTGGACCTGAACGAAAAAGTGCGGGGGGTGCTGGGCGACCTGGAACTGGTGATCGAAGAAAAAAAGGCCCGGATCGAACTGGACGACCTGCCCCCCATCCGGGGACACAGCCGACAGGTACAGCAATTGTTTCAAAACCTTATCAGCAACGCCCTCAAATACAGCAAGCCCGAGGTGCCGCCGGTGGTGCAGATCCGTTACCGAAAGGTCGACGGCACCACAATCCCCTATAAAGGGGCCGGCGAAACGCCTGCGCGGGAATACCACCTCATCGAGATCACCGATAACGGCATCGGCTTCGACCCGGCGGAAGCCGAAAACATCTTTCTCCTGTTCCACCGCCTGCACGGCAACTCGGAATACAAGGGCACCGGCGTGGGGCTCTCCATTGTACGCAAGGTGGTGGATAACCATCACGGCTTCATCACCGCCACCAGCCAGCCCGGCGCCGGCGCCACTTTTAGCCTCTATCTTCCTGCCTGAGGCCGCTTTATATATGCAAAAAAATTTTGTTCGTTTGATTTTTACAACTTAGCTTTATGATATCAAGCTCAATCGGAAAATCGGTTACCTGCAAAATTTACCCTATACGGCCTGAACCGTTTATCCTCAGGGTCTCACCCGTAGCTGCCGGTAGCTGTTCTTCCTGAGACCGTGCCTGACCACCTCCAACTATTCTTCTATGAAAAACCGCGGAAACCCCTGTATCCTGAGCGGTCGTTTCTTCACCCTGAGCCTGGCTCCCTACATTCCTTTTAGCAACTACCTGATCCCGACAACCACCTGCCCGGCTCCCGGAGACAACTTCCCGCCCCAGCCACCACCCTACCGGAAACCGAACACCTGTTCCCCCTTGCCCCTGTTTGGATACCGGAGCCCGGAAATGGTGCCGCCGCAAGGGCAAGCCAACACCTAATCGCTACACGTATTATTTCCCGTGCCGGGAAATAGAGGGAAGAAAGCGAAAACCCTTAAAAGAGTAGCTGATTATCGCACCAAACCAAAATTGTCTTTTATGATTAGTCTCCAAAACCTGCTCACCGGGCTGAAAGCCGCATCCATGAGTGAAATCGTAGGCGGTGGATGGAGAAGGTGGCACTGGAACACCTGGCACCACCACAGCAACCGCCATCACAGCAATCACCACAACAGTAACCACCACAATTACAGCCATCACCACAACAGCAATCACCACAACTACAGCGATCACAACCACCACAACACTCATCACAATCACTGGCATTAAGCCCCTGGCCGCTGCCGGGCTGCACCGGACGCAGGTGCACCCTCCACGACCATCCAAAGGAATGGGAGATCCTCCCATTCCTTTCCAGGCCTCAAACGGCCCAATAGCGGGCATCGCCCCTGGCGAAGCCCGGCCCCTTCGGGCCACGAACTGGTCTGAAGCCGTAAACCTGATCTCACCCAGCGCCCCTGCCGGAAACCGGAGCCGAGAAATTGTGCAGCCGCAAGGGCCCTGGTCACACGCATCCATATCAAGGATTTCCCCGTTCCAACGGACAGAAATACAAGGGAAGAAAGCGAAAACCCTTTAAAAGAGTAGCTCTTTCTAAAACACCAAAAGCGAATGTTATGATTAGTCTGCAAAACCTGCTCAACGAGCTGAAACCCGAATCCATCAGTGAAATCGTAGGCGGTGGCTGGCGCCGTTGGCGCCGCCGGCGGTGGCATAGCAATCACCACAGCAATCGCCACAGCAATCACAACAGCAACCACCACAGTAACTACAACAGTGACCGACACAGCAACCGCCACAGTAACCGCCAAAGTCGCCGCAGCAACCGCTACAGCCGCTGGCATTAAAGCAGGAACAGGGCGCTGCTCTTCAGAGCCCTGCCCGCCTTACGTATTTTTTAGAGCCAACCAAAGGAACGGGAGCCCCTCCCGTTCCTTTGTCCACAAGCATACCCGCATCCTCCGCCCCTCCTATCTCCTTCCCCGGGCCGCCGCCTATCAGCCTGCAGAAACCCCGCCTACACATTGTAAAAATTATTTTTATATCAGGTTCGTACAACCTAGCTTTATAGGCACAATCAGCATGGATTGCATTACAAGGGAAGAAAGCGAAAACCCTTTAACAGAGTAGCGCTATTCCACACCAAAAATGTCTCTTATGATTTGCTTGCAACAGCTGCTTACCGACCTGAAAGCTGAAGCCATCAGCGAAATCGTGGGGGGTTATAAGGGCGAAGGGACCTGGCACAGCCACCACGATGAATGGCACAGCCAGCACCAGAGCAACCGGCAAAGCCGTCGACAAACCCGTCGCCAAAGCCGCAGGAGCCAACACTACAGCCGCTGGCATGATTAGCGACCAAAGCCCGAAGCACGTTCTTATCAAAGGAAACAGGAACGGGAATCCTTCCCGTTCCTTTCTACCCCTATCCCATTGCCTGGGGCCGCTTTACATATTCCGAAAAATATTTGTTCGTTCAGTTTTATCCACTTAGCTTTATAGACTCAAGCTCAATCAGTAAATCCCCTACTTGCAAAAAATACCCTATACGGCCTGATCTGTTTATCCTCCGGATCGCACCCGTAGTTGCCGGTAGCCTTTCTCCGATTGAGGCCGTGCCTTTCCTCTCCCAGCTCCTGAGAAAAGCCCACAAACCTCTGTATCCGGCGCGATGGTACCTTCACCCTGAGCCTGACCGTTATACCCCCGAAAGGTGCTGCCTTGTTCCGGCAATCCCGGCCAGACCCTCCTGCAGGCACACGCCCCGCCCCAACAACCCTACCCGAAACCGCATACCTATTCTCCCATCCCCGTTGCCCCTGTACGAATACCGGAGACCTGATGTTGTGCACCCACACGGGCAACCCTCCACCCAGCCTGAACACGGACTATTTCCCCGTGCCAACGGACAGAAATACAAGGGAAGAAAGCGAAAACCCTTTAACAGAGTAGCTGATTAAAAACACCAAAATTGTCTTTTATGGTTAGCTTACAAAATCTGCTCACCGGGCTGAAGGAAGAATCCTTCAGCGAAATCGTCGGTGGTTGGAGAAGATGGCGCTCCTGGAGCAATCACAGCAACCACAGCCACCACAGCAACCACAGCGACCACAGCAATCACCACAGCAACCACAGCGATTGGCACAGCAACCGGCACAGCCGCAGACATAGCCGCTGGAGCCGCCGCTGGAGCCGCTGGCATTAAGCCCTGGCGATAGGGCGCTCCCTTTGCAGCGCCTGCGCGCCGACGCACGATTTATTAAAAAACACCAATAGGAACGGGAACCCTTCCCGTTCCTTTCCGCGCCAAAATGGTCCATATGGAGAAATACCGGATATCCAAACACGTGGAGCTGCTGGACCCCGCCGGGCTACCGGATGACGGCCACCACTTCCAGCCAGGGGAGTTTATCCTGGCCGATAAATCCCGCCAGCAGGAATTCCTGGTCAACGAAACCATCAAATACTTTATCGACAAATTCGCCGAGCCCAAAACCCGGGAAGAGGCGGTGGCGGAAATCGCCGCCGAACTGCACTGCAGCCCCGCTACCATCGAAAGCCAGTGCACCGACTTCTTCCGCCTCCTGCGCCACCGGCGCATCGTCGTGCCGGAAGACTATGAAGAAAAAGACCGCCCCAGCGAACCCCTGTTCAAAGCCGGCGACACCCTCGGCACCTACACCATCACTGCCCTCCTCTCCAACAACCAGGAAATGGAAATCTACCGCGCCACCCTTACCGGTGGCGACGACACCCTTTTCGCCCTCAAAGTGCTCAACGGCGCCCATTGCCGCCATGCCCGCGAACTGGAAGAAAGCCTCTCCATCATCCGCCAGGAATACGCCCTGCTGCAACAGGTAAAACACCTCCCCAGCCTCTGCCGCGCCTACGAACTGCACCTGTCGCCCCGCCCCGCCTACATGGTGCTGGAACATATCAGCGGCCAGTCGCTGACGGGCTATTTCCGGAAAACGCCCCAGCTGCAGTTGCCCGACTGCCTGGCCATCCTGGACCAAATCCTCGAGGGCTTCGCCGGCCTGCACCAGGCAGGACTCATCCACGGCGACATTCATCCCTCCAACGTATTGATCCGCGCCGATAAAAGCGTGAAGATCATCGACCTCGGCATGTCGCGCCACGTCCATCCCACCAAAGACGAGATCATGCGGTTCGGGGGCGTGGAAGCCTTCATGCCGCCGGAGCGCATCCACCGCACCAGCCTCCATAAGTATAGCCGGGGCCCCGATGTCTCGTCCGATGTGTACCAGCTCGGCGTCCTGCTCTTCGAGGCCTTCTACCTCCAGGACCCCTTTGGGGGCTTTACCTGGGAAGAACTTTCCCGGAATATAAAAGAGACGCCACCGGTCTTCCCGGATGTGTCTTTCCTGGGAACGCCGGTGCCCGAAGGCCTGCTGGCGGTGGTGCGCAAATGCCTGCATAAAAAACCTTCCGGGCGCTACCCAAACGGGGGCGCCCTCCTGCGCGACTTCCGCAAGGCAGCCGCCCTGGTGCCCCCGGTCCCGAACCTTTAACCCGTCTGCCATGCCCGCAAAAATCGAACAACAGCTCAAACAAAACGATTGCGGCATCTGTGCCGTGAAAACGATCTACAACCTGCACCAGATACCCGTTAGCCGGGCGTACCTGGACGAACACCTGCACCTGGACGAACAGGGTATCGACCTGCAGGAGATACGGGACTATTTCGACCGGCACCAGTTTCCTACCACCTATAACCTGCTGGACCTCAACTTCCTGAAATTCAACGCCCAAAAGCTGGCGGAATTCACCCCGTGCATCCTGCCGGTCAAAACCCCCCAGGGGCTGCACTACGTGGTGATCCGGGGCCTGGCCGGCAAAAAAATAGTGGTGCTGGACCCCGCCAACGGAACGGTGGAAAAATGGACCTTCCCCCAGCTGATGAACAATGCCCATACCGCTACCACCTGTTACGACTGGGTCAGCAGCAAAGACCTCTTTGAGCACATCATCCGGGAAGAACTGGCACCCTACGGCCTCGACCCTGAAAGCCTGCCGCCGGCCGACCCCGCCACCGTTATCAATAAGCTCACCTATTTTTCCTACCTGAAAGAGCACTTCGGCTTTTCGGGCCCGCCGGCGGAAAAAGCGTTCCTGGAGGACCTGTTGTACCAGCAGGAGCTCGGCCCCCTGCCTGCCCAGTTCCGTGCCCTCAAGGTGGCCGGGTCGCGCCTCCAAGTAAAGGCGCCGGTGGTGCTGACCGTCAAGCCCCCGGCCATCACCGCCCCTGCCGCCACCCCCCGGCCGGCCGAAGCACCCCTGAACCCCTACAAGCGCCTGTACCGCGAACTCAGGCAATACCACGGCCTCTGGGGCATTTACATCACCGCCGCCCTGGTGGCCGCCCTGTTTGCCCAGCTGACCGTTTTCAGCAACCAGATCCTGATCGACAACGTGCTCCCCGCCTTCAATACCAATCTGCTGGTGCTGTTTGCCGTGGGCCTGGGCCTGTTCAAGCTGTTCAACCTGGCCCTTTCCCTCTATAAAAGCTTTATCTCCATCCACCTGTCCAACATCCTCGACCATCACTTCCTGTCCACCTTCAGCGAACGGCTCAACAACTTTCCCATCCGCTATATCCACGCCTTCAGCAAGGGCGACCTGAGCGAACGCCTCAAGGACAGCCTCGCCCTGAAGACCTTCTTCATGAGCTTTTGCACCAACGTCCTCATCGACGGCTTTATCACCCTGTATTCCTTAGTTATCCTGTTCCTGATCAACTGGAAGGTCACCCTGATCGTGCTGGGTGTGCTGGTACTGTTCACCATCTGGTTCACGGTCATCACGCCCTATATCCGCGAATACGAAAAGGCCCGGTTCCTGGAAAAGTCCAACCTTTTTTCGGGCCTGTTCGAGAATATCGAGGGCCTGCAGGTGATCAAGTCGTTCCGGCTGGAAACCTTGTTTGTGCAACGGCTGGCGCCGCGGATCAAAAACCTGCTGCGCATTTCGATGAAAATGAAGTACGTGGGCCTGGTCAACTCGGCCGTCACCAGCGTTATCGGCACGGCGGCCGGCCTGCTGGTGCTGGTCGTGCTCACCCACGGCGCCATCACGGGCCAGAACGTCCCGGGCGGCCAGGGCATCAGCATGGGCCAGATCCTCACCTTCCTGTCCCTCACCTACCAGGTACTGTCGGGGGTGGGCAGCCTGCTGGATCAAAACCTGAACCTCCAGGAAAACAGCATCATCCTGAACCGCTATTACGATTTCAACAAGAACCAGGAGGGGGCCGCCACTCCCGCCCTGCATAAAAAGATCCAGGATTTTACCATTGAAACGCTGGAATTCCGCAACCTGTCGTTCCAGTACGTGCCCCAGAAACCCGTATTCACCAACCTGGAACTTACCCTGAAAAAAGGCGAAAGGATCCGCCTGGACGGCGGCAACGGCACGGGCAAAAGCACTTTTTGCAAGGTGCTGTCGCTGCTGTACCCGCCCGATGGCGGCGACATCCTGGTGAACGGGCAAAAATGGCAGTTCTACAACCAGTCGCAGCTGCGGGAAAAGATCCTGCTGGTGAGCAACGAGGACGTGCTGTTCAACGATACCGCCGGCTTCAACATCACCTTCAGCCACCAGGCCGATGCCGGTCCGGTGCTGACGCTGGCCAAAGAGCTGGGGCTGTACGACTTCCTGACCAGCCAGGGCGAAGGCCTGGACTTTATCATCAACGAACAGGGCCGCAACCTCTCTACCGGCCAGCGCAAAAAGATCCTGCTGATGCGGGCGCTGTTTTCCGGGGCCGAGATCATCCTGCTCGACGAGGTGCTGGCCGGCATCGACCGGGAATCGCGCGAAAAGATCGAACGCTTCATCAATACCCAGAGCGACAAAACCTTTATCGTCATTTCGCACGAGCCGCTGTTTCATTTACAATTCAACACCACGCTAATCATGAACAATGGAAGACTGGAACAACTACACTATCAGGGGATTTAGGTTTGCTACCTGGTTCTTCAGGCTGCTGCTCTTTATCCTGGCGACGAGCTTTGCCCTGCTGTTCGTACTGCGCATCAACGAAACGGTGGTGGTACGCGAAGGCGAGATCGTGGCCGCCAACCCTCAAACCGACTACAAGGCGCCCTTCGAGGCCCAGCTGGTCAAGCTCTATGTCACCGAAGGACAACCGGTGGCGCCGGGCGACACCCTGCTGGTGCTCAAAAACGAAACCCTGACGGTGGACCAGGCCGCCAAAAAAGCCGAAACGGTCAACCTGGAACAGAAGATACAGACCCTGGCGTTGCAGCAGGCAGCCGTGCAGCGGAAAAAGGCGGCCCTGGCGCAAGGCGGCAGCATCAGCCACCAAAAGCACCTGCAGGAACAACAGCGCCGCACCCAGGAAAGCGGGGCGCTGGCAGAACAATACCGCCTGCAACAGGAACGGGTGGCCACCCTGACCGAGAACTTCAATGCCGATGCCGAGCTGTATAAAAAAGACATGCTGAGCAAGGCCGACTACAACACCAGCCGGAACGCCTGGCTGGCAGCGAAGGAAGCCCTGGCCGGCCTGCACAGCCAGCTGCAGCGGCAGCGGGCGGAAAGCCGCATCGCCGGCACCGGCTTTCACAGCGAACAGAACACCCTGGCCATGAGCCGCATCGACCTGGAAGAATCCGCCCAGGCGCTGCAGCAGGCCCGCAACGAGCTGGAAGGCCTGCTGACCCAGGCGCGGCAAAGCCTGCGCAAGCTGGAGGCCGACCTGGACCGGCAATACATGCGGGCCGCCCGGGGGGGCATTGTCAATTTCGTGTACAACACCCGACAGACCAGCAACCTGATCAACAAAGGCGACCTGCTCCTCAGCATCGCCCCGCGGAATACGGTTTATTATGCCAAGGCCATCATCCCGGAAAAAGAAGCCCGCTATGTCCGGGCCGGCCTGCCGGCCCACCTGCGGCTGGATGCCTATTACCGCTTCGAGCACGGCCCCATCCGGGGAAAGGTCACCTACATGGCCGAACGCAAGGAAGGCGACAAGTACTACGCCCTGATCGGGCTGCCCCCCACCCGCAACCTCCAGCTCCGCTCGGGCTACTCCTTCCGCGGCGAGATCATCACGGGCCGCCTGACCCTTTTCCGGTATTGCTGCAAAAAGCTGTTCAAAAACCTCGACTCATGACCCGTGTTCCACATTCAAGTAAAAACAGTTTGTTGGAGACAACCGGCTTCCGCAGAAGCCCGGAGGGCTTCACTATGAATAGCCCCGGGTGCAACCCGGGTTCAGCAGTAGTTCGTCCCGACAACCCTGAAGGGGTTGATGGTGTCCTCGCCGATTTTCAGCAGCCTCCCATTTCGAAGGATGCTCCGGAAAGCCTTCCTGATAGGGAATTATCCCCTGTGGAGAATCCCACAATCAACCCCATTCGGGGTTGCGTCCTCGATGGGCGCCTGTTCCCCGGGTGGCACCCGGGGCTATTCACAATGAAGCCCTTCGGGCTTCCTTTTAGCCTTCCCCTAAAAACAGGTATCCTGATTATAGGCCTGCTCATAACGTTCCTGGCCATTGGCCAGAAAACACTGACGCTGGAAGATTGTTATGAACTGGCGCGGGCACAGAATACCACGCTCAAGCGGGCGCAAAATACGGTGGACGCCCAGCTGCTGGACCGGCAGACTGCCCGGCACCGGCAACTGCCTACCGCCTCCATGAACTTCGGCCACTGGTTTTCCTACGGCAAGAACATCGACCCCGTGACCAACGTATTCATCAACGAATCGTTCAGCGGCGGCAACATGGGCCTGGACATCGACCTGAAGCTGTTTTCCGGCCTCCAGACCTTTTACACGATCAAACAAAGCGGCCTGCTGCTGCAGGCTTCCGAATACGAAAAGAAAAGGACGGAACTGGAAGTGCTGACCAACACCACCCTTTGCTATGCGCAAATGCTGTACAACAGGGAACAACTCCTGATCGTCCGCAACCAGCAGCAGACCACGGCCCGCGAACTTGAAATAGCGAATGAAAAAATAAAGGTGGGCCGGGCCGACAAGAACGAATATTACCTGCTGCTGTCGCGGCAGCATACCGAGGAGGCCAACCTGGTATCGGCCCGCAACGACTCCATGGCCCGGGCGCAGGAGCTGAAACAACTGCTGAACCTTCCCTACACCGAAAAAATAGAGATCGCCCCGCCGGATACGGCGGCACTGGCCCGGATCCTGCAGGCCGACTTCCCGCTGGCCGCCCTGCTGGAGGAGGTGCTGTCCCGCCACCCGGCCCTGCAACAGGCACGCATGACCGAACAGGCGAGCCAAATGGGCGAGAAGGTCGCCCGCAGCAGCCTTTTTCCTACGCTTTCGGTAGGCGGCAACCTCGTTTCCAACTACAACCGCAGCCTGGTGGACGCCAATGGCGACAAGCTGCCGCTGCGGGCACAGCTCAATAACAATTTCGGGCAGAACATTTACCTCACCCTGCGGGTACCGATCTACGCGCAAAAGGAATTCAGTAACCGGGTAAAAAAAGAAAAGATCAGCAGCGCCAACAGCCGCCTGGCCCTGACCGAAACGGAACAAACGGTGGTGGGCGGCGTGCTGCGGCTGGTCAATGATTTCAACCTGGCGAAGCAAAAGTTCCGGGCCACCCAGGCCGCCCTGGAGCAAAGCAGCCTGGCCTATGCCGTTTATACCGAAAAGTACCGCCTGGGGCGGGCCGGCTCGCTGGAGCTGGTCACCGCCAAAGACCTCCTGTATGCCGCCCAGGCCCGCCACCTCCAGGCCAAGCTGGAGCTGTTCTTCCAGCACCAGCTGCTGCAACTGCTGCGCAATGCCCGCTAACGGGTACGATCAACGACGCCTGCCTGTTTCACCCGGCATCAGAGCGAATGGCGGCGGATCATGTAAAAGGGATTCTTTTTTTCCTCGAACTGCCGGTTGAGGATCAGCTGGGCGGCGGAGCAGCCCATGCCGGCAAAGTCGGTGGTTACCACGGTGATGTCCAGCAGCTCTTTCAGCACGGTTTCGTTGAAGGAAATGATGCCGACCTCCTTTCCCAGGGCCAGGGACGATTTGCGGATGGCTTTCACCAGCACGGCCAGGTCGGCCTCCTTAATAGCAATATAGGCGGTGCGGGCCTCCAGGGCCACCTTTGCCGCCCCGTCGGTGACGGTGAACGCCTTCTGGTGGCGGCTGCAGAAATCGCCAATGCCTTCAATGATCTCCACCGGGTGGTTGCTGTGCTGCGGGAAAAGGAGCACCAGCCGGTCGTATTTTTCAAACAGGTCCAGGGCCGATTCCAGGGCCCCGTCGATGTCGTGGCGGAAATCCTGGTAAACGGCCATATGGCCCGCCTCCAGCCCGGGCACATGCCGGTCGAGCAGCACCAGCTCGTTGGCCGGGATCTTTTTCAGCACCGGCAGGTATTGGTTGATCTCGGCCTGGTGAAAAAAGTGCGGCATGATCACATAATAATGGTACCGGCCCAGGTGGCTTTCAATGATGTCCCGGAACAGCTGCGGGTTGTAGTGGTGGATCTGCAGTTCCACGGTGGCCTTGTCGCCCAGGGATTCCAGAAAACTGTCGTACACGATCTTTTTATACGAGCTGAGTTTGTTGAACAGGAGCAGGACCTTCAGCTTTTGATCTTTTTTGCCGGCCACAAAGTACCCCCGGCCGGCTACCGAGGTAATGTAGCCCTGGTCTTTGAGCAGGCGGTAGGCCCGCTCCACCGTGTCGCGGGCCACGGAATATTTCTCGCTGAACTCGTTGATGGAAGGCAGCAGAAAGTCTTTCTCCAAAACACCCTTTTCGATGTTGCGGATAAAGGAATGAGCGATCTGCTGGAATTTCGGTTGTTTGTTTTTGGGATTGATACGGATGGAGAACATAAGCGTTTAATCGTAGTTGGTTGCACCCGGAAATTTCGGTCGCCCAAATTACGATTAATCAAGGAATTAGTTCATTGGTTCATTGGGAATTAGGGGTTTCCCCGCCGGGAAAAACGTTTCCGGCCAAGGCCCAATGAACCAATTAACCAATTACCTAATTCCCCTATACCAATGCGGCACATGGCCGCATCTTGTTCGCCCAGAGGCTGGCGGCGCCGATCAGGGCGGCGTCTTCGCCCAGCACGGCCCGGCGGATCACCAGCTTATCGAGGTGCTTTTCCAGCAGCAGGCTCAGTTGGGGAAAAAACCGGTCGTAGGCATCGGCCAGGCAACCGCCAATGAGCAGGACCTCGGGCTTTTCGGACTGGATGACCCCGCCCAGGAAGTGGGCCAGGTTGTGCGAAAACACCTGGAACAGGCGCTGCACGCCCGGCTCGCCGCATTCGCGCTCCAGCACTTCCCCGAAATTCCGGACCGGACCGCCGGCCAGCTCGCCGCAGCGTTTTACAAACCAGCGGGTGGACAGGTAATCTTCGGCGATGCCGTCGAGGAACTGGGAGGTGCTCAGGTGGGCGTCCTCGGTGCGCCCGTGGCGGCAGCGGGCCGATCCCAGGCCGGCGCCCAGCTTGATGCCCACCACGTTGCCGAAACCGGCGGCTGCTCCGCAGAGCACCTCGCCGGCCAGGAAGGCCTCGGCCTCGTTGCGCATTTTTATATGGTCGACCGGCAGGGAAAACCTGCGGGCAAAGAATTCCTTTACGTTAAAACCGTAAAGCGCATCATATTTATTCAGGTAGCGGATATGCGACACGCCCCCTTCGTAATCGAAGGGTCCCGGCATGGCGATCGCCAGGCAATCGACCGGCACCGGGCTTTGGGCCAGGGCATCGCCCACCGTTTGGCCCCAGGCCCCGAGTATATCCTCGGCCGGCCCCAGGGCGTCCACGCACGAACGCCGGCGGGTACCGGGTACGATCTGATTATTTTCAAGGTCCACTACCGCAGCGGAAACATGCCCGCTGCCCACATCCACCCCCAGAGCAAAAGACTCACTCTCTGTGTTTGCTCGCATCATAACGCTTTTTTTCTTTGACGGTTTCGGAGGCAAAAGGTTAATCCCCTGCCATTTGCGGCAGCAAAAGTACCGGGTTGTGGGTTAACCACCATCTCAATTCTTCAACGATTTCTCTCTTCCCCCTGTTATTCGTGCCATTCGGTATGAAAAACACCCGGTTTGTCGATGCGCTGGTAGGTGTGGGCGCCAAAGAAATCGCGCTGTGCCTGGATGAGGTTGGTCGGCAGGCGCTCGCTGCGGTAGCTGTCAAAATAGGCCAGGGCGCTCATCAGCGCCGGCACGGGGATCCGGGCCTCCACCGCCCGGGTGATGGTTTTCCGCACCCCCTCTTCTCCGGCCTGCACCAGGGCGGCAACGTCCCCGTCGAGCAGCAGGTTTGCCAGCTCGGGGTGGCGGTCAAAGGCGGCGGCGAAATGCACCAGCAGGTTCGAACGGATGATGCAGCCGGCCTGCCATACCTGCACCACCGCCGGCAGCGGGATCTCCATTTCCTGTTCCACCGAGGCCCGGCCCAGCATGTCGAGCCCCTGGGCATAGGCCATGATAAAGCCGAATACGAGCGCCTGCTCCAGGTCGGCCAGGAACTGCGGGTCGGCCCCGGTCTGCCCGGAGCGCCCCGGTCCGTAAAGGGCGGCGGCTTCTTTGCGTTCGTGTTTAAATCCCGAAAGGTTGCGGGCGGCCACGGCGGCATCGATGCTGGGTATGGGCACGGGCAGGTCCAGGGCTTCCTGGGAGGTCCATTTGCCGGTGCCCTTCGAGCCGGCCTGGTCCAGGATCACGTCCACCAGGAAGTTGTCGCTGCCGGCGTCCTTGGTCTGGAAGATGTTGGCGGTAATGTGGACGAGGAAGGATTGGAGGGGCCCCTTGTTCCACTCCTTGAAGAGGTTGTGAAGCTGTTCGTTGGTCAGGCCGGCCGAGCGGTGCAACAGGTCGTAGGCCTCGCCAATCAGCTGCATCAGGGCGTATTCGATGCCGTTGTGCACCATTTTCACGTAATGGCCGGCGGCGCCGTTGCCCATAAAGTCCACGCAGGGCCGCCCGTTGGCTTTGGCCGCCACCGCCTCCAGCACCGGCTTGAGGTATTGGTAGGCCTGGCGGTCGCCCCCCGGCATCAGGCTGGGTCCCAGGCGGGCGCCCAACTCGCCGCCCGACACGCCCATGCCGAAGAAATGCAGGCTCTTCTCGTTCATCCAGTTGACGCGGCGCAGGGTGTCCTTGTAGTACGAGTTGCCGCCGTCGATGACGATATCCCCCGGCTCCAGCAGGGGCAGCAGGGAGTGCAGCACGTCGTCCACCGGCCCGCCGGCGGGCACCAGCATCATCAGCTTGCGGGGCTTTTTCAGCGATTGCACCAGGGTATCGAGCTGTTCCACGCCCTTGACCACCGTGCCGGGTTTGGCGGCTGCTTCCAGGGCCCGGCAGCGTTCGGGTTTCAGGTCAAAGCCGATGGCGGCAAACCCCTGGTCGGCCATGTTCAGGAGCAGGTTGCTGCCCATAACCCCCAGGCCGATCATTCCAAAGTCGTATAATGTGTTCATAATGTAATGATTGATAAATGAAATAGCAGGAAATGTTCCCCTTCCCCAAGTAACTAATAAACCAATTCACCAATTGCCTTGCTCCTCAGTAGTTCATTTCCTCCTTCAGCAGGCCGTACAGCCGTTCGAATTTGGCAAAAGATTCCTGGTAGCGCCCGTGCAGGGCGGCATCGGGCGAAAACCGGGAGGCCACCTTGGTGTTGGGTTTAAAGGGGAGCCCCAGCGCTTCGCTCCCGATCATGACGGCGCCCAGGGCGGCGCTTTCCACCGAGCCCGACACCACCACCTCTTTTCCGAATACATCGGCCAGGATCTGCACCCACATCGGGTGGCGGGCAAAGCCGCCGTTGGCGTTCACGCCGGACACCTCTTTGCGCTCCAGCAGGATCTTCCCGATGCTGTAGAGGCAGTAGATCACGCCTTCCACCGATGCCCGTACCAGGTGCGCCCGGGTATGGTGGATGCCCAGGCCGAAGAACAGCCCTTTGGCGGAGGCATTGTACAGCGGGGCCCGTTCGCCCAGCAGGTAAGGCAGGCACAGCAGGCCGTCGCTGCCCGGGGCGATGTCGCCGGCGCCCTGGTACAGCTCCTCGTAGGTGTCCGGGGTCTGCAGGAGCTTTTCCTTTAGCCATTGCAGCACCACGGCGCCGTTGTTGGTGGCGCCGCCGGCAATATAGGAGCGGTCCTTCAGGTGGTAGCAGAAGGTGCGCATGGCGGGATCCGTCTCCGGGCCGTCCACCACCATCCGGGCGGCGCCGCTGGTGCCGATGGTGACGGTCAGGTTGTGTTTCTGGAGGGCGCCGGCACCCAGGCTGGCCAGGGCCCCGTCCGAGCCCCCGATCACCACGGGGGTGCCGGCGGGCAGGAACAGGCGGGGATTGTTGCCTTTGTAAGGCAGCACCTGCTTGGGCGATACCACTTCCGACAGCTTGTCGGCGGGCAGCTCCAAAAAATCCAGCACCCTGTCGTCCCACTGCAGGCTTTTGCTGTTGAGCAGGCCGGTGGCCGAGGCCACGGATGTATCCACGAGAAAGGCACCAAAGAGCCGGAAGAACACGTACTCCTTGATGCCGATTAATTTATGCGCAGTATGAAAGGTGACCGGGTCGTGCTCGCGCAGCCAGATCAGCTTGCAAAAGGGCGACATGGCATGGACCGGCACGCCGGTGGCCTGGTAAAAGGCGCTGCCGTCTTCGGTAAACCGCAACATTTCGGCGATGCGGCGGGCCCGGTTGTCGGCCCAGATGATGACGGGCGTCAGGGCGTTGCCGTTTGCATCCACCGCCAGCAGGCTGTGCATGGCGGCGCTGAAGGAAACCAGCAGCGGCGAATTGGGCGACAGTTGCGCCGCCATTTTGTTGATGCAGTTGACCACGGCTGCCGTGATCTCCTCCGGGTCCTGCTCGCTCCAGCCCTGCTGGGGATGCTGCATGCCGTAACTGATCCTATGGCTGGCCAGGACCGCTCCTTTTGCCGAAAAAGCCACCGCCTTGGTGGCCGTGGTCCCGATATCAATGCCCAGGTAATAATCCATAAGCTCAACGATAGTATTTAGGTAATTCCTCTCTCCACGAAGTATGCCTTTTTTCGTCCTCCCTATGTATGCACCAATCAGGCCAATAAGGTTTGGCCTTCCTAGTCGCCTGATTGGGAACAAAATGCACCATAACGCGCCGGGCCGGAAAAGAAAAAGGAGGGCGCCGGGGGCGCCCTCCTTTGGAGAGAAATAAATGGACTCGGAAGGAGATCGGGAAATTACTGGATGAGGACCATGCTGGTTTGCACAAAGGAACCAACAGCCACACGGACCATGTACATGCCTTTGGGCACGCCCTGCAGCTTGAATTCACGCTGGTACACATCGCCCGACTTGCCTTCGCTCACCGCCTGGATCAATACACCATTGCTGTTGTAGATGCCGATCACTACGGTGCCGGTTTCCCGGCTGTTCAGCCGCACCTTGAAATTGCCGTCCGTCGGGTTGGGGAACACCTTCATGGTCTCCAGCGAACTGTTGGCGCTGCCGCCCCCGTTGCTGTTGGCGAACAGGGCCGTGGCGCTTTCGGACGACAGGTTGCCCGCCGCATCCGCAGCGATCACGGTGTAGGCATATACCAGGCTTCCGGCAGGGGCATCGGTAATAAAGCTGGTAGTGGTTAAGGGCTGTTCGTTGAGCTGTTTGCCGTTTAAGAAAACAAAATAACCCGCTACGCCGATGTCGTCGGTGGTCGCCTGCCACATCAGGCCCACTTTCCCATCCGCCGTTTTGGTGACGGTGAGTGCCTGCGGCTGCAGGGGGGCTGTTTTATCGGAAACGGTCAGGGATTGCACCATGGTCGGGGCGCTCTTATACATGTAGTTGCCTTCCTGGGCAGCGGCAATCAGCGTAGTACCCAGGCCCCTGATATGCACCTGGCCGTTGACGATCGTCGCCACATCGGTGTTGGAAGACGTATAAACGATGCCCAGGTTGGAAGAAGCGGTGGCACCGGCATCGAAGTCGGCCGCTCCGTAGGCTTTCTCGCCCAGCGGGGCAAAGCTGATTACCTGGTCCCGCTTCTCCACGGTCAGTTCGCGGACAAGGGCGGCAGCCCCATGGTAAAAATTATCACCCTCCTGGCGGGCCGTGATGGTGGTGGTGCCTGCTCCCAGGATGCGCAGCGTGGCGCCGCTCACGACAGCCACTTCCGGATTGGAGCTGCTGTAGCTGATGGCAAGGCCCGAGGTAGCGGTCGCTGTCAGTGGCACATCGGCATCACCTACCTTTTGGGTATCCAGTGCCGCGAAGGTGATGGTTTGCTCCCGCTTCTCGCGGGTATAGGACTCGCCTGCCGTAAAGCCGGCTGCCAGGGCGTTGCTCCAGAAATCGGTGATACCGGTGCCCTTAATATCCAGGCGCAGCGTACCCTCACCGCTGATGCTGTTGACCACAACATCATAGGCAGCTCCCGAAACCGGCGTTACCGAGGCTACGGTACCCGTAATGCTTCCGCCGGGGGTCAGTGCAAAATCGGACACATCCACATCCTGCACGTTTTCGGAAAACTGGACACGGTACGTAAGCAGTGAATCCGAGGTGTTTTCTGTTGCCGGGGCCTGCCGGGTGATGGCCGTTACGGTGGGCGATGCAATGCCCGCCTGGCTGACCACGAAGGTTCCTGTTTGGGTATTGCCGGAAACCCTGGCAAAATAGGGAATGGAAACGGTGCCCGAGCCGGAGATGGCGGCGGCGGCTTCCGACCAGGTTTGGTTGCCGTTGTAGCGGCCCAGGGCCACTGCACCGGCGGGGTTGAAGCCGGAACCCTGGTTGGCGGTTACCCAGCCCAGGCTGACGGCCAGGTTGGAAACGCTGCCGGCCGGCGTCACGCTGAATTGTTTGTTCACTACTTTGGAAGCATCGCCTACCGGGTAGGACAGACCGGTTTTTACACCGACTGCGATATCCATTGTGGCGGAATTCGTCAGCTTCACCGGGCTGTAGGTATTGCCGGAGCCGATGGGAAACAGTACTTCCGAAGTGCCGACCTTATTTTTCAGCACGCCGTTTCCGCTGATGTTGTAGAAGATCTGGCCGCTGGTGGCATTGTTAAACACCATGTTCGTAGGCGTATTGGAGCCGGTAGCCCGGATGCCCGCATCCACCACGCCGTTGGGGCCGATGTTGGCATTCATGGTGCCCGCGGTGGCCGAGGTGCTGGCAAAGCGCATGGCGTTACCGGTCAGCCAGGAGCCGTTCACGTTAATGGTGATATTGCTGTTGGCCAGGGTGGAATGCGCCACGATGCAGGAAGTGCCGGTGGAACGCATGTCCAGTGTACCGTTGATGTTGTACGTATACCGGCCGAACTCGACAATGGTATTGTTCGTGGGAGTGCTGCCGGAATGGAGGTAGCTGTTGCTGCCGGTAATCGTTACCGTTTTTCCCTCGCTGATGGTGAGGGTCACGTCATCATCGTTTTGCGCGGCAGTGCCCGTGGAACCGAAAGCCCGCATATAAGAGGCCAGGTTCAGGTCGGCGTCGATGATCACTTCCACATCCTGCACCCCGCTGTTCATGGTAAACGTATTGAGGTAGTAGGTGCTGGTACCGGTTATGTAGGTGGTGCCGTTGGTACGGGTACCTTCAAAGTTGATCCGGTTGGTAGACGTAGTGGAGGAACCCACCGTACCGAAGTTGTTGATGCTGCCCACAACGCGCAGGTTCCGGTTGGTGACGGTTGTGCTCGAGCCGTCGGTGCCGGACACCAGGGTGCCGCCGCTTTCCACCACTACGTTGTTGACGTTAGTCGTGGCATTGAGGCGCACGGTATGGCCGAAGCGGATGGTCACCGTGTTGGTGCTGCTAGAGGGGATTGCCGTGGTGGCCTTCCAGCTGGTGCCGTCGAAGGTTTCCCAGATGTTGGTGGCTACGGAGGTGGTACCCCAGTTGCCGGTGGCGGCGGAGCGGAAATCACCCGCTACCGTAACGGGCACATTGGCGGTTTTGAAGTTCCAGGTAGTGCCGGTGGTGGTGCCGTTGCCGTTTTGGGCATCGATCCGCCAGTAATAAGCCGTATTGGGCTCCAGGGCCGGGAGCGTATAACCGCCTGCGGTGGCGGCCACTTCGGCCACCTTGGTCAAAGCGGAGGGGCTGGTGCCCAGGTACACCTGGTAGGTGTCGGCATAATTGCCGGTCCAGTCCAGGTCGATGCTGCGCCCGTTGAGGAACACGTTGGTCGCGTTGTTTGCCGGCGAGGGCGTGGCGGTGACGGTGGGCAGGATATCCGCTGCCGGGGTGGTAACGCCCACCACCCTGCTGTAGTTGGACGCGCTCAGGGAGCTGTGGGCCTTGATGCGGTAGTAGTAGCGCATGCCGCCCTGCAAACCGTTGTCGCTGTAGGTGGTGGTGTTGGCGGCAGGATGGGCCACGTCGGCAAAGTTGATGCTGTCGGTGCTGCGCTCCAGGATAAAGTAATCTTCGTTGTCGGAAAGATCGTCCCAGCTGACGCTGATGTTGCTGGCGCCGCCGCCCGGTGCGATGGCTGCATCCAGGTGCAGGCTGGCGGGGGCTTCCACGTAGTTGGGCGCCTGCACCTGCAGTTCGCCGGTGGCGGGCTTGAACACCCACAGCAGGCCGGGAGCCGGCGTGGCGGGCTCGAAGCCGGTGATGGTGCCCGTTACGGCCGCTGTCGTGCTGAAGATCTTATACGTATCGCCGGAAACAGGCGTGCCCGTAAAGTTGATCTTCAGGGTGCCGCCGTAGGCGATGTTGCCGGTAACGGCGAGCTTATCCCAGCTGTTAGCGGTTTTGTTGATGTCCACGGAGGTCAGGGCGGTGGCCTGCAGGGTCAGCTTGTCCTTCAGCGTAAAGGTGCTGCGGGAGCTGTCGCCCGGTTCCAGGGTGCCCCAAACGTCCACGGCCCCGGCCAGGCTGCCTTTACCGGCCAGGATGGCCCCTTCTTCCACGGTGATCTTGCCGGGACCCGAATGGGCGCCGTTCACAATGAGCTTGCCGTCGGTAACGGTGGTGGTGCCCACATAGGTGTTGTTGCCGGTGAGGCGCCACAGGCCGCTGCCTTCCTTGACGATGGTGGTGGTGCCGGACCCGTCGGCGGCATTGCCGTACAGGTGGTTGTTGATGACGCCGTTAAAGGTCTCATCGGTGCCGGCTGCTCCCACTACATAGGTGGTAAACCCTTCGCCGAAGGAGGGCGACTTGGTACCGCCGGTCGACAGCCAGGTGCCGGCATTGCCGGACAGGCCGCCGATGTACAGGGTATTGTTGTTCTGCCAGGAGGCGATCTTGGTGTTGCCGGTGGTCACGATGCGGTTGGCGGGAAAGCCCGTACCGTTATCGATCAGCAGCAGGCTGTAGGTATCGGCGGTGTTCACGCCATTGGCCACCAGCGTACCGGTAAAGTCGCTCCAGTCGCCCTGTACCAGTTCGCGCAGGTAAGGAATGGTGTAGTTGAGGGTACCGTTGCCGTGTACCGTCATCGACAGGTTGGCGTTGCGGAAAGGTTCAAAACCGTTGACGGTGCTGTCGTCCACGTACAGCTGCAGGGGGTAGTTCTCATAGATTTCGCCGCTGCCGTTGGAGGTTTTGTAGGTGCCGTTGTGCAGGCGCAGCACGTTGGAAGTGCCGATGCCCTGGTTGTTGTCGATAATGTCCTGGGCCAGGGTGGCGCTGCTCACGGGGCTTACTTCCAGCGTACCGCCGTTGATGATGGTTTCGCCGGCGTAGGGGTTGGCATTTTTCAGTACCAGCTTGCCCGGGCCCGACTTCACCAGTCCGCCTTCGCCGGTCAGTACGCCGTTGAAGGTAACGGTGCTGGCGCTGTTGCTCACATTAAACTCGGTGGTGGCATCCAGCACGGCGTTGCGGTCGGTGCCCACGGTGGGACCGGTGTATTTCCAGGAGCCGCCCTTCCATACCCAGTTAAAGCCGTAGTTGGGCGAAGCGCCCAGCGAGGAGGCGGCGCCGCCGTTGGCCAGCTTACTAAATTCGATGGTGCCTTCGTGCACTACGGTAGCGCCGGTGTACGTATTGGCCGCTCCCAGGGCCAGCGTACCGGCGCCTGATTTGTTCACCGACTTGTTGCCGGCGATAAAGCCCGTACCCGAGAAGGTGTAATTGCCCCCACTGTTCACCAGCAGGTCGCCGGGCGCCAGTTGCTCGGCCAGGCTGATGGTCTGACCCGAAGGGCCTGCTTCGGGAAAGTGCAGGCTGCTGCCGTCGGTATAAACCGCCGGGCTGTTGTCCGCAGTTTTCCAGTTTTGGGTGCTCTTATCCCAGGTGCCGTTGAGGGCGCCGGTCCAGGTGAGGCCGGGCGCAAAGGTGGCGGGGTCCAGCACGGGTACTTCCACCGGTTTGGACTTGGCCGCCAGCTCGTTGGAATAAGCCGATTGCAGGCTGCCGTTAAAGGCTTTTACCCGGAAGATATCGGTCTGCTCCGGCTGCATGCCGGTTACCTCAAAAGTATTTTGGTTGACCCCGGTGGTGCCGATTTGCACAAAAGAGCCGTCCACTTTTTTCTCGATGATGTAGCCCTGTTCCTTTTCGGTATAATCCAGCCAGGTCAGGAGCACGGAATTTTGCGTGGCCGACTCTACCTTCAGCTTCATGGGGGTGCGCAGGTATTCCTGCGAAGCAGCGGCGGTGAGGCCGTTGATATAGGTTTCGATGTTGGTATAGCCCGAAGGGGTGACGACCATCGCATCGGCTACCGAAGGATTGGTGCCGTGGGTGGCTTCCCAGGCGTCGGGCATGCCGTCCTGGTCGGAATCGGTGCGGGCGGTGCCGGCCCAGAGGTTCCAGGTAGTGGGCACGCCAAAAGGCAGGGAGCTTTCGTTGGCGATCAGCTCACCTTTCTTGCCCAGCGATTTCACTTCATTCACCACGTAATAGTCGGCATAGTCGCGGTACGGCAGGCTGGCCCCTACGGTGGGCAGCAGGTCGGCCACCAGGTCTTTTGCCGGCACGGTGGGCAGGGCGGGATAGTTGTAGGGCGTTGCCTGGAAGTCGGGCGGTCCCTCGTATTCGCTTTGCGGCAGGGTGTAGGGGTTGAAGACGCCGTCGCGGTTATTGTCGTACAGGTTGTCCGCCGCATAAATATGGAACAGCGAATTACCCAGGCTCATCGGGCGTACGCCGTCCGTGGGGCCCTGGATAAAGCAGTTGTTGGTCACATTGACGTAAGAGTTGCCGCTGGATTCGCCACCCATGATGTAGGCGCCGGCGCTCCAGTTGTACACGATGTTGTTGACGTACTGGTTCACCCCTTTCACCTTGTTGTTGCGGGTGCCGTTGTCCGCATACAGGTTGCGGTACAGGGTGATGCCCCCGTCGCATTGCATCAGGCCGCCCGCCGAGTGGGTCAGCAGGCCCTGGGAGATGATGGAGTTTTGAATCGTGATGTTCTGGGCGGTGGAGGAGTTGATGGAAAAGTTCTCATCGCGGCCCCAGGAAACGGAGCAGTGGTCAAAGATGATGTCGTGGCCGGAGGCGAGGCCGTTGGCGTCCACGCCGCTGCTGCCCACGGCGCCCATGCGGATCTTCATGTAGCGGCAGATGGTGTTGTGGGCATTGGAAAACGACCAGCCGTTGCCGTAGACCGTAATGCCTTCGCCCGGGGCGGTCTGGCCGGCCAGGTAGATGTTGGCCGATACGATCAGGCGCTCGGTGATGCGGATGACGCCGGCCACGTCGAACACTACGATGCGGTTGGGAGCGCTTACGGCATCCCGCAGGGAGCCCGCACCGGAATTATTCAGGTTGGTCACCCGGTACACCGAACCATAACGGCCGCCGGTGGCGTACTTGCCAAAACCTTCGGCTCCCGGGAAAGCCGGGAGCTGGGCCTGGGCCTGCTGAGCGGAAAAAAGGGAAAGGGCCAGGGTCAGCAAAGCGATAGGCTTGCCCCTGCCAGGGTAGAGTTTTCTCATTGGCAAATCGTACAATTTGTGTTTACAACTGTTTACAATCGTTAGAATTTTCCGGCCGGGTCGATCCCGCCGCGGCTCGGCATATCTTCTTATTTAAGGACTAATTTTCTGTGGCTGGTGTTCCGAAAAAAAGACCGCCTTCCGGCTCGTGGGCAAACACGGAAGCGCAGAGGCAATGGCCAGGTTCTGTCCGGCAGCCTTTTGTTTAGCATACAAGTGTAGTGTAGGACCGGGCAGCAAGCATCACTGTCCGGATGTGGTTGTAAGATTACGCTAAAACACGTACGCAACTGACCTGCCCCATCCTGCCTTTCAGCTTAGCCATCCTGGAATCCGGGGCCCTGTCCCTTACAACCGGTGGAGGGGTTCGTAGATGCGGTCGTCGAAGACCACGGGGCGGGGAACAATAAAGAGGTGGCGGCCGCGGGTGATGACCCATACCTGCTGGATGCAGCGGTTGCGGCAGGGCTGCAGGGCGCCGACGATGCCTTTGCGCACGTCCTGCACGGTGTACAGGCGGTCAAAAAGGTTGAGGATCACCACGGCCACCCCCTGGCGGGCGGCGCTGTAGATCTCGCGGTTGAGGACGCATTGGCGCACGGCCCGCTCCCCTGCCGGGGTTTTGATGTCGCCGATCAGGCTGCCGTTGATGCGCACGTCGGGGTTTTTGTTGCCGCAAACATCCGGCAGCAGGGCTTCGCGCAGCGCCACCTCGGCCGGGGCAATGGTCGGCAGCAGCTGGATGCGGCAGCCCTCGTCGGCCAGAATGCGGGCGGCTTCGAGGTTGCCCCGCAGCTCCCCTGCCCCATGCAGGGGGTGGAGCAGCACCCATCCCCCGTTCTGAGATTCGTACACCGTTATATAATTATTGGCCCCGGCAGCCATGAACCATGATTAAGGGAACAAGGTACGAAAGGATAACGGGTCAGGGGACAATGGGCAATAGTCAATGGTCATTGGACATTTTCCGTGAAATCCCCGTAAACTTGCACCCATTCAAACGCTTATTCCTCCCATGACCCAAGACCCTTTTCTTCCCAACGGCGAAATCCTGCTGGAACTGGTAAAAACCAAAATGCCTTTTGGCAAATACAAGGACAAACTGCTCTGCGACCTGCCGGATTCCTACCTCGACTGGTTTGCCCGCCAGGGCTTTCCCAAAGGCAAGCTGGGCATGCAGCTGCAAACCGTGCACGAGATCAAGATCAACGGCCTGTCGGACCTGCTGGAGCCCCTGAAAAAAATGTAATTTTTATTACCGGCCCAGTTGGTATAATTTTATACTACAAAGAGTATAAAAACACAATCATTCCCTCATGGCGATTCCAAAGAAAAAAGCCTCCCCGAAAACAAAGCCCCTGGCAGCGGTCCGGGGCAACAGTTTGTTTGTAGCGATCGGTGCGCCTGCTAGCGGATCGCTGCGGCCGGTCCACGCCCTGACCGGCATGGAAAAGATCCAAAAGGTGCGGGAAGGCATTTCCAAAAACGACCTGGAGGTTCTTAAGGAAAAGACCGGCCTGGATTACGACAGCCTTGCCCGGATCTTTTCGGTCGCCAAGGCCACCCTCTTCAATAAAAAAGGGGAGGAAAAATTCAACCCCTCGCTCAGCGAAAAGATCTTTGCCCTGGCCCACCTTTACTCCTACGGTTACGAGGTGTTCGGCGCGCCCGACCTCTTCAACAAATGGATGGAGCAGTCCAATAAAGCCCTGGGCGGCCAGGCCCCGATGGACCTGCTGGACACGATTTTCGGGATCGAGGAAATTTATCATTTAGCCGGCAGGGTTGCCTACGGCGTATTTTCCTGAAAATGAAAGTCTACCGGCTCGCCAACCGCAAATATGCACGGGATACTACGGGTGAAGGCGCCCGGCTCCACGGGGGCCGCTGGAACCATATCGGCACGCCCTGCCTGTACACGGCGGAAAGCCGGTCGCTGGCCATCCTGGAGTACTCGGTCAACGTAGAACTCTTCAGCATCCCCCGCACCCTCTGCATCGTTACCCTTCGCCTGCCCGACGTCCCTATGCTGGAGTGCCCCCTCTCCTCGCTTCCCGGCAACTGGGCCGCGGCGCCCGCCCCGGCCGAAACAAAGGATTTCGGCACTAAACTTTTAAAGGCGGCACAATATCCCGTTCTGAAAATCCCCTCCGCCGTCGTGCCGCAGGAATTCAATTACCTGGTCAATCCCCTGCACCCGGATATTGCAAAGCTGGAAGTAGTGGAAGTGGTGGATTTTATCTATGACATCCGGATAAAAGACAGCGGTTCCTCTTAACGCAATAGCCGCTGCAGGGTGGTTTCGCCACTTTGGCCTACCTTTACTACCGGCTTCCATCAAGGTGCTGCCCGGCGCCTCCCCCGTTTCCCCGATCCGCCTTCCCGCGAATAACGTTTTCTCCACCTATGACGTTGGTTTTCTCTTATTTCCAAACGTAAATTTTTTGGTCATGAAAACACCTTTATGCGCTGGCCGCTTCTTTCTATTTTCCCTGCTGTTGCTGTGGCCCGCCCTCTCCCCCGCACAGCTAAGCGAAAAATGGCTCAACCAATTCAGCAGTACTGCATCCCTCTCCTCCGACAAAGCCGAAGCACTGGCCCTGGACGGTTCGGGTAATGCCTATATTACCGGGGAAAGCAATGGCGACTTCCTCACCCTGAAATACAACCCGGACGGCAGCCGCAAATGGGCCGTCACCTACAACGGCACCGGCAGTTCCGCCGATGGCGCCACTGCCATAGGCGTTGACGGTTCCGGTAACGTGTATGTCACGGGCTGGAGCACCGGCAGCGGCTCCGGCACCGATATTGTCACCATCAAGTACGGAACGGACGGCAGCACCAAATGGGTCGCCCGGCATAACGGCCCCCTGGGTGGAGAGGACCGCCCCTATGCACTGGGGGTGGACGGTTCCGGCAACGTGGTGGTAACGGGAAAAGTAGCCTTCGCACCGGACAACGACAACTTTATCACCATCAAATACAACAAGGACGGGGTCCGGCTGTGGTACGCCCTTTACAACAGCCTGGGGAAGGAAACCAGCCGGAAAACGGCCAAGGCCCTGGCCCTGGATGCTTCCGGCAACATCTATATCACCGGGTCCGGCTTCAACAGCAGCGGCCAGGAAACGTATACCACCATCAAGTACAATGCGAACGGCCTGCAGCAATGGGTGGCCACCGGCCCGGCGCACAGCGCGGCCAACGACCTGGCGGTGGACGGCTCCGGCAACGTGTATGTAACCGGGGGGATCTACGATGGGGTCGCCGACTTTTACACGGTCAAATACAGCCCGGCCGGCGCCCCCATCTGGAGCAAAGCCTTCAACAGCGGCTTTGTGGACGGCCGCAACAACATTGACCAGGCCTATGCCCTGGCCCTCGATGGCTCGGGCAACGTGATCGTGGCCGGGGGCAGCGAATATGACGGCGACCAGAAGGACTACGCCACCGTAAAATATTCGCCTGCCGGTGTCCAGCTCTGGTCCGCCAAATACGACGGGCCCGGCGGCGGCAACGATTACCCTTTTGACCTCGCAACGGACGGTTCGGGAAATATCTACGTGACGGGCCAAAGCGACGGAGGGGACACCGGCCTCGACTTCGCCACCCTGAAGTACGACAAGAACGGCGTGCAGAAATGGCTGAGAAGGTTTAACGGCACCGGCAACGGCTTCGACGGCGCACGTGCCCTGAAGCTGGACAAATCGGGCAACCTCTATGTTGCCGGCAGAAGCGTGGGAGCGGGAACCTCCGACGACTATTTGCTGCTGAAATACGGCACGGACGGCAGCACCAAATGGACCAAAAGGTATGCCCCCTCTTCGGCAAAAATGGCCGAAGGGCCCATCACCCGCACCACAAATAAGAAATTCACGGTTCCCACCCGTAAGCTAAATTACTGATGTGGGCACCCCGCTCCACAGGGAGCGGGGCCGGGGGTGAGGCCTAGAACAGCGACAACTGCACCGTGTTGTCCGGGGCGGGCGCCGCCTTGCTGCGGCTGCCGGGCCGGACCACCGGGCGGCGAAGCGGTGCCGCCGTGCCGGCAGTAACCCTAAACAGCGGCGTTTCCTCGAAACGGGAAGCGACCACCACTTTGGTTGTTCCCGCATGGGGCGTAAACAGCTGTTCCACCAGCTCGGGCCGGTTATTCTCCTTGGAGAGGTGCGCTAAAATGAGGTGGCTGAGATCCGGGGACCGCTGCTGCAGGAAAAATTGCAGGGCCTGGCGGTTGCTCAGGTGGCCGTGGCCACCGCGGATGCGGTTTTTCAGGTGGTAGGGATAATGCCCCTTGTCGAGCATTTCCTCGTCGTAATTGGACTCCAGGAAAACAGCCTGGCACTGGGAAAAATGCGCCTCCAGGTGTTCGCAGGGAGCGCCGATATCGGTAAACACCCCCACGGTTACCCCGTTGCCGGAAACCACGAAGCTGTGCGGTTCGGCGGCATCGTGCCGCTTGGGAAAACCCGTCACCGACAGCCCGCCGATCGCCACCGGCTCATAACCGGTAAACGGTCGCACCTCCAGCTCGGGCATAAAAATGCGGCAGTGCCGCCAGGTGGCCGGCGTGGCATAGATGGGCAGTCGGTACTTCTGCGCCAGCGTGGGAATGCCCCGGATGTGGTCGGAATGCTCGTGCGATACGAAGATGGCCTTCACCGCATCCATCGACAGCCCCAGGCGCTGCAGGCGCCGGACCGTCTCGCGGCACGAAATGCCCGCATCCACCAGCACCGCCTCCTGGCCGTTGCCTACATAATAACAGTTGCCGTTGCTTCCCGAATTCAGGGAGGTAATGAAGAGAGACATGAACAGTTTACGCGTTTACAAGTTTACAAGGTTACGGGTTGTAGGTGGGGCCCTGGGGAGCTCCAACGCTCCAAAGTTCCAGAGTTCCAAAGTTAGGTGGCCTGCGGCAAGCTTTTTTAACATTTTCTGCGACCGGGTTCCGTACCTTGCCCCCGTGATCAATCGACCGTTTTCCCCTGGACAACACTACGTCCGCCCCTGGATACTGCATTTCTTTCCTGCTACCGTAACGAAAAATCGCCATATGAACAGAACGCTTTTGCCCAAATGCCTGTGCGCACTTTTGCTGCTGGCGCTTCTCTGCGGGCCCGCTGCTGCCCAACCCCGGGTAGTCAGTGGCACGGTCACCGACCCTACCGGGTCCCCGCTTTCTGGGGCCACCGTTAACATCCGGGGGCAAAAGGTGGCAACCACCACCGATTCCCTGGGCCGGTTCTCCCTTTCCCTTCCCGCCGGCAGCCACCAGCTGACCGTCAGCTTCGTGGGCATGGAAACCCAGGACCTGGACGTGGCCGGTAAAACGGAAATAGCCGTGCAACTGCCCTTCGGCAGCGCCCACCTGAACACTGTGGTGGTGGTGGGCTATGGTACCCAGAAACAGAAAGACGTGACCGGTTCGGTAGCCACGCTCAGCGCCAAAGAATTCAACCAGGGAGCGCAGCTCAGCCCGCAGCAGCTGATCCAGGGCAAGATGGCCGGGGTGAACGTGGCCCAGAACAGCGGCAAGCCCGGCGGCTCGAACACCGTGCGCATCCGCGGCGGTACCTCCATCACCGCCTCCAACGAACCGCTCTACGTGATCGACGGCGTGGCCATCGCCACCACCTCCTCCGGCCGCCAGGTGAACCTGAACACCGCCGACATCCAGATGTTCGACCAGGAACCCGTCAACCCGCTGAACAGCCTTAACCCCGCCGACATCGAAAACATCACTGTGCTGAAGGACGCCTCCGCCGCCGCCATCTACGGGGCCCGGGGCGCCAACGGGGTCATCCTCATTACCACCCGCAGCGGCGCCGCCGGGGCCGTGCGCACCACGTATACCAACCGCTTCGGCCTCTCGGCCGTCACCCGCCAGCTCCGCATGCTCAACGCCCAGGAATATAAAAAGGCCGTGACGGACCGTAACCTGACCCTGGTGGATTCCGGGGCGGCCACCAACTGGCAGGACGAGATCTTTCAAAAAGCTTTTTCGCACGACCACAACCTTTCGCTCAGCGGCGGCAGCACGGCCACCCAGTACCGGGCCTCGCTGGGCTACAACAACCTGCAAGGCGTGGTGCTCGGCTCCAAACAATCCATTGCCACCGCCCGCATCAACATCCGCCACAAGGCGCTGGACAATAAGCTGGACCTCGACTTCCGTATCACCGGCGCCCAGATAGCCGCCCGCAACGCCCCCATCTCCAATACCGTTTCGAACGAAAGCGGCACCAACATGCTCTATGACGCCTATGTGTTCAACCCCACCTTCCCGGTATACAAGCCCAACGGCGACTTCCAGCAGTACAGCCAGTTTACCGTCAACCCCGTTTCCTACGCCAAACAAATCGAGGACGAATCCACCACGCGGCGGTTTTTGGGCAGCTTGTCCACCACCTACCGCCTGACCGATGCGCTGCGCCTGAACCTCAACCTGGGCTATACCTGGCAGAACATCGTGCGCCATTCCTACATCCGCAAGGCCAGCCCGCTGGGCAATGCCTGGGGCGGCCTGGCCAACGCGCAAAACAATGAGGACTGGAGCCAACTGCTGGAAATTACCCCCCAATACCAGCGCCAGTGGGGCGACCACCGCCTGCAGGCCGTGGCGGGCTATTCCATCCAGTACTTCGTGGAGGAAGGCGGGCGGGCCCAGGCCTCGGACTTTATTTCCGACGACTTCAAGTGGAACAGCCTGCAGGCGGCCCGCTCCATCCGGGCCCTGTCGTCGTATAAAAGCAGCAACGCCCTGCTTTCCTGGTTCGGGCGGGTGAACTATAGCTTATCCGACCGCTACCTGCTGACCGCCACCCTGCGCCGCGACGGCTCCAGCCGCTTCGGCTCCGGCAACAAATGGGGCACCTTCCCTTCGGGTTCCATCGCCTGGCGGATTTCCAGGGAAGCCTTTTTTCCCGCCTCCTTTGTTACCGACCTGAAGCTGCGCACCTCCTACGGCCTTACCGGCAACCAGGAGATCGGCAACCTCAACGCCGTCTCCACCCTGGGTGCCCGCACCACCGGCTATATCATCGGGGGTGTGCGCCAAACCGTGGTGCTGCCGCAGCAGTACGCCAACCCCGACCTTAGATGGGAACAGACCGCCCAGCTGGATGCGGGCCTGGACTTCGAGCTCTGGAACGGCCGCCTGTCGGGCACGCTGGACTTTTACAACAAGATCACCTCCGACCTGCTGCTGCGCGTCAACCTGCCCTCCCCCACCGTGGTGGCCGACCAGCTGGCCAACGTGGGCAAGGTGCGCAACCGGGGCGTGGAGCTGACCCTGGACGCCCGCCTGTTGCAAACGGCCGACTTCTCGTGGCGGGTCAATGGCAACCTCAGCGTCAACCGCAACCAGGTCCTCAGCCTGTCGAATGCCGCCTTCAGCACCGACAAGATCGAATTCGCACCCGTGCAGGGCTCAGGCCTCAACGGGGTGACGGCCCAGCTGATCACCCCCGGCCAGCCGCTGGGTACCTTTTACGGCCTGGTATACCTGGGCACCAAGGACGGCGCCGAGCAGTTTGCCCCCCAAAAGGCCCTTATCGGCAATGCCCAGCCGAACTTCCTGTACGGCCTGGGGGCTACCTTTACCTGGAAACAATTCGACGGGCAGCTGGCCTTCCGGGGTTCGCAGGGCAATGACCTCCTCAACCTTACCCGCCTGAACCTCTCCTACCAGAGCAACCTCCCGGGCAAGAACGTGCTGCAGAGCGCCCTGGAAACCGGCCTGGACCGACAGGCGCCCAAGCGCTACTCCTCGCGCTGGATCGAGGACGGCTCGTACCTGCGCCTCGACAACCTGACCCTGGGCTACACCTTTACCCTGCCGGCACTGCAACCGTCGAACAACCTCCGGGTATACGTCAGCGGCCAGAACCTGTTGCTGCTGACGGGCTACTCCGGCCAGGACCCCGAGGTAAACTCCAACGTCAACGGCAGCGGCACCGTACCCCTGGGCATCGATTACCTCAGCTACCCCCGCTCCCGCACCTTTTCCATCGGCGGCAGCTTTACTTTTTGAAAATGCCCTTTGGGCAACCAAAAATTTGATTCATGACCCCTGCATATAAAACCCTGAACCTGCTCCTGGCCCTCCTGCTGGCGCTTTCTTCCTGCACCAAAAAGCTCAACGAAGAATATTTCGGCGTGCTGGTGCCCGAGCATTACTACCGCACCGAGGAGGAGGCCCTGTCGTCGGTGGCCGGCGTGTACCAGCGCATGGCCGCCGTAGTGAACTATGAAGCCGCCTGGCGGGCCTCGGAGCTGGGCACCGACGAATACATCATCGCCGCCCGCACCAACGGCGGCTGGTACGACGGGGGCATTTACCTCGAGTACCTCCGCCACCAGGTAAGTTCCGACAACAGCATGAACAACGACGCCTGGAACACCGTCTTCGGCGTCATCGGCGCCGCCAATGCCGTGCTGCACCACCTGGAAGCCTCCCCCCGCCGCGACGCCTTCACCCCCTTCTTTGCCGAACTCAAAGCCCTGAGGGCCTGGGCTTATTTTTACGCCCTCGACTACTGGGGCAACGTGCCCCTGGTGACGGCCGCCCGGGTGAACGCGGCGCAGCCACCCAAAAATGCCACCCGGGCGGAGGTGTTCCGCTTCGTGGAAACGGAAATGCTGGCGGCGGCCGCCGCCCTGCCTTCGGTAACCACCGTCAACCGCACCGCTTATTATCCCCGCCTTACCCGGGAAGCCCTCTACACGGCCCTGGCCACCCTGTACCTCAACGGCCAGGTGTATACCGGCACCGCGTACTGGACCAATGCCCTGGAGATGGCCAACAAGGTGATCGACTCCAAAGCCTATATACTCGAGCCCAACTTCAGTGCCTCCTTTACCGGCGACAACCACCTGTCCAAAGAACTGATCGCCTCCTTTTCCATCGACCCGGCGCAGAATGCCGGCGCCAACAACTATGTTCGGGGCGCCCTCCATCCCCTGCACGTGGCCTCCTTTACGCCCAAGCTGCCCTTTGTGCCGGCCAATGGCTACAACACCTACGAGGAAGCCCTGGCGAGGTACGAATCCCAGGACGTACGCCGCCAGTACATTTGGTGGGGTCCCCAGTACGACGCGGCCGGGGCGCCCCTGCGCTACGCCAACGGGCAGCAGCTGGTGCTGGTACCCATCAAAGACCCCACGAAGGCCGAGGACAACGAAGGCTACCGGGTAGTGAAATACCTGCCCGACGGCAAATGGACCGGAAGGGATGCCAATAACGACATCGTGCTGGTGCGCTATGCCGACGTGCTGCTGGTCAAGGCCGAAGCCCTGTTGCGGGCCGGCAAGCCCACCGAAGCGCTGGCCCCGCTGAACGAGGTGCGCCGCCGCAGCAACGCCAGCGCCTTGGGGGCTTTGACTTTGCAAACGATTGAAGACGAGCGGGGCCGCGAACTGCTCTGGGAGGGCCACCGCCGCCGCGACATGATCCGCTTCGGCGATTATTTCACCGGCACCTGGAAGTTCCATACCTCCCCCACCCCCGCCTTCCGGGGCCTGTACCCCATCCCCTCCCAGCAGCTCATCGCCAACCGCAACCTGCGCCAAAACGAGGGCTATTGAGATTTCGGATGTCGTCCTGCCTGGGGCGAGATGACATCCGAAATTTTCCTATCTTTTGGAAAATTTCGCTAACGATCTATGCCCCTCAAAAACGTATTGCGCTGCCTGCCCCTGGCCGCCCTGCTCGCTACCGTGCCCGCAGGCGCCCAGAATCCCCAATTGATTAAAGAAGCCGAAGCCGCCATGCTCCGCTCCACCCGGTACATGGTGGAAGAAGTGAGCACCCAGGGTGGCTATGTCTGGTACTACCTGCCCGACCTGTCGCGCCGCTGGGGCGAAATGGAAGCCTACAAAACCATGGTGTGGACCCAGGACGGGGGCACCGTGGGCATGGGCCACCTGTTCCTCGACGCCTACCGCGCCACGAAAAACGAATACTACTATACCGCCGCCGAAAAAGCGGCCGCCGCCCTCATCTGGGGCCAGAGCGCCGCCGGGGGCTGGAACTACATGATCGACTTCGCCGGCGACCGCTCGCTGAAAAAATGGTACGCCACCATCGGCCGCAACGGCTGGCGCCTGGAAGAATTCCAGCACTACTACGGCAACGACACCTACGACGACGACGTGACCTCGGACGCCGCCCGCTTCCTGCTGCGCCTGTACCTGGAAAAGCTGGATCCAAAGTACAAACCGGCCCTGGACAAGGCCATCGGCTTTGTGCTGAAAAGCCAGTACCCCTCCGGCGGCTGGCCCCAGCGCTACCCCCTCAAATTCGACTTCAACAAGAACGGCCATCCCGACTACACCTCCTTCAACACCTTCAACGACGACGTGATCTGGGAAAACGTGAATTTCCTGATCCAGTGCTACCTGACGCTGGGGGAGGAACGCTTTTTGGAACCCATCCACCGGGGCATGAACTTTTACGTGCTCTCCCAGACCGGCAGCGGCGGCTGGGCGCAGCAGTACGACGGGCAGCTGAAACCGGCCGGCGCCCGCACCTACGAACCCGCGGCCCTGCTGCCCCGCACCACCTTCGGCAACGCCCTGCTGCTGTTGCGCTTTTACCAGTACACCGGCGACCGCAAGTTCCTGGCCCGCGTGCCCGACGCCATCGCCTGGCTCGAAAAGACCCGCCTGCCGCAGCACCTGTCCGATGGCGGCCGCTACACCCACCCCACCTTCATCGACGTCGACACCGGCAAGCCCCTGTTCGTGCACCGCAAGGGCTCCAATGCGGCCTTTGGCTTTTACTACGTGGACACCAACGACCAGAAGCTGCTGGCGCACTACGGCGGCAAAACGGCTATCCCGGTGGAGCGGCTGAAGGAGGAATACCGGCGCATCAGCGCCCTGCCGGTGGAGGAGGCCACAAAAGCTTCGCCCCTGCGGCCGCAACCCTTCGACGGGCAGGGACTTCCGCAGGGTGCCTACCCCCTGAACCGCGCCGCCGGCAGCCAACCGGAGGCCGTAACCGACAGCCGGGTGCGGGAGGTCCTTGGCGCGCTGGACAGCCGAAACCGCTGGCTGGTGAAGCACGCCATGATCAGCAACCCCTACACCGGCGACGGACAGCAACAGGCGCCCACCGAGGAATACGCCACCTCCCATGCCGGCGACAAAACCGACACCTCGCCTTACCGCGACCCATCGGACCAGCTGTACATTTCCACGGCGGCGTATATCCGAAATATGACCCTGCTGATGGACTATATCAAAGCGGCAAAACCCGCCCCTTCCGGGAACAACAAGGCAGCGGCGGCAAAATAGATGTACGCATGCAGCAGATGCTGAAAAGGGAAACGGACCATCCGGTTCCCTTTTTTTATTGGAGGTGGCTTTTTTGTTACCTTGTAGCATTAAAAGTAACCGGCATATGGAAACAACTTTCTCGAAAAAGGAATGATTCGCGCAACCAACAAACCATATGATGATGAAAAAAACAGCCCTTCTGCTTGCCTGCATCCTGGCGCTGGTTTCCGGCAGGACGCAAACCAACAACTGGTACACGCAAGGCGACTTCACCCCTGCCCAACGGATCCAATACACCCTGATCAACGACCTCGACATGGAACGGACCCATTGCCCGGTGGTGATCCCCCGGAAAGGATTTCCCCTCCCCGACATCCACGAAATGTGGATCACCGTAGTGGACCCCCAGCTTCCCCCCGCAGGCAAACCCGGCGACAGCCTGCTGAAACTGCAGGGCGGTCACCAGCTCCGCGAGGAAACCAACGGCCATGCCCTCTTTCACCAGCTGGACGACCTGGACAAGGATGGCATCTGGGATGAGCTGTACTTCATTACGGACCTGAAACCCAAAGAGAAAAAAACCATTTACCTCTACTTCGGCGAAAACATCCGGGGATGGAACCGCCATTTCACCCATGCCAATATCGGCAGCTATGTACGGCACCAGATGCCGTTCTGGGAGTCGGAAGAAGTGGGCTGGAAGATCTGGTTCGCCAACTCGGTGGATGTGTTTGCCAAAAGAAAACCGGTGCTGATCGCCCACCGCCTGTATATGGAAAACATCGACGGCTACGGCATCGGCCAGCTGAACGAGGATTACGGTTCGGATATCCAGTCGGTGGCCGGCTCCTTCGGCGGGGGCGCTATCTGTTTGTTCGAGCACCCCGCCCTGCCCGATTCGATTTCGCGGCCCCGGTTTACGCCCGCCCATGCCCGCCTGGCGCCCAAAAGCTTCTGGAATGCCGGCCAGATCAGCGATACCCGCTACGCCTACGAAGTGGTGGTGAACGGCCCGCTGCGGTCCATCATCAAGATCAAAACCATGAACTGGAAGAGCGGCAGCGGCACCTACGAGCTGGAACAATACTATACGGCCTATGCGCACCAGAGCTATACCACCTGCCAGGTAAAATACACCCGGTTCGCCCCGGCCGGCAAAGGCGTGCTGATGGGGGCCGGCATCCGCAAAAAACCGGGAGCGGAAGACCTATTTCAGCAGGGAGGGATCGTGATCTCTTCGGGCCCGGAAGGCATCAAAGACCCCGAGCACATCGACGACCGCATGAGCCTGATCGTTCCTTTTATCGGCAAGGCTATCGTCATAAAGGATCAATACAAACCGCGGTATCAATATGTGCCTTCCTTCGAAGGAAACCATGCCCTGAAGGTGACGGCAGCGCCGGGTAACGCCTATGAATACATGCTGTTTGCCGCCTGGAGCGAAGGCCCGGTGCTGAATACCGCGGAAAAGTTCAAAGCATACGTCCTCAAAACGGCAAAGGAATACAACGCGCCGGTACGCCATGATGCCGGAAGGATAGAAGACAGGAAGGAACGCTAAAGGCGCCTTCCCTAGTTGGGTCAACATTCGTCCGTCCCGCCAGGGATTTCTTCAAAAAATTGCACATATGAGGAACTTACGATCGTCCCCCCTGAGGATCATCAGGCCAATCGTGTTGCTGATTACCCTAATCGCCCTCACCCACCGCAAAGCCTCCGCCCAGCAGGGTGCCGAACCGCCCGAAGGCCTTTTGGCCGGCCAGGCATCGGCGCCCGCCCGCTCTCCCGAACCGGGACTGCTGTTCTACCTTTCCGGCGAAGGGGGGCCTACGGCCGACTTCGCCGCCGGCGGCCAGCGCGCGCCCAACTTTTTGAAAGAGGTCGTCTCCATACCGGACGGGGCGTTTGGAAAAGGCATCCAGGCGGGCGACGAGCAGCTGCTGGCCTACTGGGCGCCGGGCAACATCTACGCCCAAAGGGGCACGCTCTCCTTCTTCTGGCGGTCGCGCTACCCGCTGAGCCCCCAGCCCTTCCCCCTCTTCCGCGTGGCCTTTGCCGACCATTCGAGCTGGGACATGGTGTGGCTCCGCATCGACTACAACGGGGCGGGCTTCGACGCCTTCGTCACCGACATCGGCCTGTCGCGCACCCGCGTATCGCACTTTGTGGATACCCTGCCGGGACCGAAGACCTGGACCCATATCGCCCTGTCGTGGGACGAGACCGAGGGCATCCGCCTGTATATCAACGGCCGGCTGGCGCAAAAGCAGGGCGTGTCCGGCAGCCTCTGGGATACGGGCCTCGACCAGTTCGGCGCCCACTCCCGCGTCATCAGTCCCTACCAGGTGCAGAGCGACTTCAACTTCGTGCGCGGCGGCGACCTCGACGAGCTGCGCATCTACGACCGCCCGCTGACCGACGACAACATCGCCTCCCTGGCCCGCGGCAAGGCCCCGGCAAAGATTCCCCCACTGGCGCGCAACCTGGCCGAGCGGCGCTGGCGCGACGAATGGTGGACCCGCAATGGCTGGAACCGGCCGCAACCCGCCCCGCCCCTACTGCCCTCCGCGCATACGGCTGTCCGTAAGGTGGAGGTGCACAACGCCTGGGATATCAAGCGCTGGTACTGGAAGGGCACTGACGGCATCCGCGAAACCACCTGGCCCGGCGTGTACAACATGTCGCGCCTGCCGGGCCGCTACGACTATTTCGTTTTACCCGACTGGGACACCTACTCCCGATCGGGCCAGACCGTCCGCTTCCAACTGCCCGACGAACCCTGGAACCAGGTGGAGATCTGGGGCACCGCCTGGGGACAGCTGACCTACGAAAAGGAAAAAGGCTACGACCACACCTTTGCCGTGCGCAAAAAGGGCCAGGAAAAAACCGTCCACCGCTACGAAGCACCGGTAAAGGGCGGCACCCTGCGGTTCGACAACGCCCTGATCGAAGAGCCCATCGGCGAGCTGGGTGTTTATAACGTACAGGAAGGGCGGGCGCCCCGCGGCAGCCGTACCGAAACCTTTGCCCTCTTCCCCGCGCCCGCCGAAATGGCCCACCCGGGCATCGCCGCCCTGGCCGCCTTCGTCAATGGCCGCTACCCCGCCGACGAACAAACGAAACTGGTGGGCGTGGCCGCCGGCGACAGTGCGCCCGGTCCCGCCGCCCCCGCAGCGGAAAAGCCGCTGCCCTTTTTCCATATCCTGCTGCCCTACGAGTCGCACCCCGAAGGCCTCGACGGCGTGGAGATCGAGCTGCCCGCCCTGCCGGTCAAACCCACCCACGGCGACGTTTATCCCCTAAACGTCCGGGTCAAAGACCCCCTCTGGCCGCTGCGCGACCTGGCGGATTTCTCCTGCTCCCTGCGGCCGAACCAGCCCTACACCCTCTGGATCGACACCCGCGACCGGCTGCTGCCCGGGGGCCGGGCCCTCTACCTGACGCTTGCCGGTGCCGGCGGCGACCTCACCCCCGCCCTGCTCAAAGGCGCCCGCGTACGGCTGGTGTACAAGGCAAGGGACCAGGCCCTGGCCGAGCACGTGGCCGACCGCTTTACGCAGGTACGCGACCTTTTTGCCTTTATCGTGGAGGAACGAACCTATACGCCCCGCCTGAACCTGTACAACCGCCTGATGGCCGACCTGACGGACCTGCAGCAGGCAGCGCCGGACCACTGGCTGGCCAAAGCCTACCGCTACGTCATCACCGGCAAGGACGGACCGGATTACGTTATTCCCGCCGCCCCGGCGGGCGTGCCGCAATGGGCGTTTTTGCAGACCGAGTACCTCCGCCACCTGGCCAACATCGTCAACTACTACATCGACCGGCGCCAGATCGCCAACGGCGAATTTGGCGGCGGCCTGTCGGACGACGACGATTTTACCAATATGCTGCCGGGCACCGCCCTGATGGGCATCGAGCCCGAAAAAACCCTGCGCTCCCTGCGCCTGCTGATGGAAGGCTATTACGACCAGGAACGCGATCCCTACGACGCCCCTTTGCGGCAGCCCAGCCTGCCCCTGTTCACCAACGGCCTGGCCACCATCAATACCGATATGCTGCATGCCTACGAGGACGGCATCGAAGCCGTGGGCCAGCTGCAGCTGCTCGATTACGCCAACCCGCTGCACTTCAACCACGGCATGGAGATCGCCAAGCGGGTGCTGGAGGACGTGACCCAGGTCAACAGCAAGGGCCACCGCCACGTGCGCTCGCGCAACTACAGCGGCACGGGCATGGCCACCGTGGACCCCTGGCAGTGGTCCACCTACCACTCCTACCACATGCTGCATACCGCCTATAACATCGCCCGCTACAACGGCAATCCCCTTTGCCGAAAGCTGATCACCGAAATGGCCGACGGCCTGCTGGCGCACCGCGATGAAAAGGGACGGGCGTATACCGACTTTCATTTCAGCAGCGACGAGCGGCGGGGTAACCCGGGTACCCTGGCCACCTGGCCGATCCTCATGGCGGCCTACGACCTTACCGGCGACGACAAATACCTCCAGCCTATTCCCGGCAAAAACCAGGACACGCGGCCTTTTCAAAAAGACAGCCTCGTAGCCCGCTACACCGGCCGCGTGCAGGACCTGGCGGTGCGCGAATACATCAATACCGAGGGCAGCCAGTGGATCGACCGGATCATCGCGCCGCAGGGCGACCTCCAGACCGACCGCCTGGGCGGGGTGGCGCTCTGGCGCATCACCAATTTGTACCAGCAAAATTTCCTGAGCTGGAAGATCGACCGGCCCGCCACCTACCGGAGCCTGGCGGTCTATGTGTCCAAAGCCAATCCCACCACCATCGAGCTGATGGCCTACAACCTTGACCCGGCGCCGGTGAGTGCCGCCATGAGCGTCTGGAATATAAAGCCGGGCCGCTGGCGGCTGCGCCAGGGCCTGGATGAAAACGAGGATGGAACCATGGACGGCAAGCCGGCCGAGCGCATCGTGGAGCTGCAGCAAAGCGAGGCGCTGCAACTGCAGTTTCCCCCGCGGAAAACCACCCTTATAAAACTGGAGCTGTTGGAGCGGGCCCCTACCGATTACCACGAGCGGCCCGACCTGGGCATCGGCCCCAGGGAGGTAAAGGTCACCGATTCCCTGGTAACGGTAAAAGTATACAGCATGGGCGCGGTGAACGCCCCCGCTTCCGCGGTGGTATTAAAGGATGCTACCGGAAAGGTTATTGCTTCCGCCACCGTGCCGCCCCTGCGCGCCCCGGTCAACCTGCTGCCCGAATGGGCGGAAGTAAAGCTGCCCATACCAGCCGGCACCGTGTTAACGGGCGGTAGCGTACAAATCGATCCCGATAAAAAAATAGTGCAGATAACCAGGGCAAATGATGAAGTGAAGTGGTGATCGGCGAAGATATATTTCAGCAACAATTATTATACGGATGGCAACCTGTAGAGCTGTCATGCCGAACGCAGTGAGGCATCCCGTCGATACCCGAAAAGTATGGTTCAGGAAGAGGAAACCACTTCTTCAAGAAGAGTCAGCTTTCCTGTCCCGACGGGATGCCTCACTGCGTTCGGCATGACAGCTCTACAGGTTAACACCCGATTTATGATGTGGCCAGGTGACCATAATTCAGAATAAAATCCCGATTTCATTTCCGCTGCGTTTTCCGCAGCTGGTGGGTGTTGAAGACGGCGGAATCCGGCTCCACGCTCTGGGTTAAAAAGACGCTGCCCCCGATGATGCTGTTTTTGCCGATCACCGTATTGCCGCCTAATATGGTGGAGCGGGCATAAATGATGACGTTGTCTTCCACCGTGGGGTGCCGTTTTACTTCGGCCTGCGCCTTGGCTACCTGCAAAGCCCCCAGAGTAACGCCCTGGTAAATGGATACATTATCGCCGATAACCGCCGTGCCGCCGATAACGATGCCGGTACTGTGGTCGATCATGAACGGCACGCCGATAACGGCGCCGGGATGGATATCGGTGCCGGTATTGCGGTGGGCAAAAGCACTCAATATGCGCGGCAGCACCGGCACATTCAGTTTTACCAGTTCATGGGCAATGCGGTAGACCGTAATGGCATAAAAGCCCGGATAACAGGTGATGACCTCGTTGACGCTGGAGGCCGCCGGGTCAAACTCGTAAATTTTCGAGGCGTCGAGGCGCAGCTTTTTATAGATCGTTTCAATCTCGCTGTAAAACGCGCTTACGGTGCCTTCCACGTTCAGGGGCTGTTTATCCAGGTAGCTGAATAAAATATTTTCCAGGTCCACCTGGCTTTTTTTCAAAACGCTTTTATAGGATTTCTGGTTGGGCAGGTGGTTGCCGCCCGGGAACATGAACTGCACCAGGTCGTTCAGCCAGGAAATAGCCTCCTGGGCGGAAGGGGTGGCCTCCCATTCGGCTTTGTGCGTGTGGTATAAAAGGTCAATAAAATGTTGATGGTTCAAAGCAAGTAGGATTTCTCTTTCCACGAAAATTGCAGGTTACCGGTCCGCCAGGCGGTGCAGCACCGATACCAGCACATCCACATCCGCAGGGGTGTTGTAAAATGCCAGCGAAGGCCGCACCGTATTTTCCAGGTGAAACCGCCGGAGGATCGGCTGGGCACAGTGGTGGCCGGTGCGCACGGCAATGCCTTCCTGATTCAGGACCCTGCCCACTTCCTCATTTTTATAACCCTGAAGGGTAAACGAAAGCACGCTGGCCTTATGCAGCGCGGTTCCCACGATGCGCAGGCCCGGCACTTCCCGCATCCGCGGGGTGGCATAATCCAGCAAAAAGCTTTCGTACCGGCAAATGTTGTCCATGCCGATTTTGGTGACATAGTCCAGGGCGGCGCCCAGCCCCACGGCATCGGCAATATTGCCGGTCCCCGCTTCAAAACGGGAAGGCGCATAATGAAACTCCGTGTGTTCAAAGGTCACGTCCTTGATCATGTTCCCCCCGCCCTGCCAGGGATGCATGGCGTTCAGCAGTTCTTCCTTGCCATAGAGCACCCCGATGCCCGTGGGACCGAAGATCTTGTGGCCGGAAAAAACAAAGAAGTCGGGATTCAGCTGCTGCAGGTCCACTTTCAAATGCGAAACGGACTGCGCCCCGTCCAGCAGCACCTTGGCGCCGGCGCTGTGGGCCAGGTCTATTATTTCCTTGGCCGGGGTAACGGTGCCCAGGGCGTTGGACACCTGGGTGAAGGCCACGATCTTGGTTTTGCTGGTCAGCAACTTTTTATATTCGCTCAAAATGATCTGCCCGGTCTCATCCACGGGAATCACCTTCAATTTGAGACCTTTTTTCAGCGCCAGCTGCTGCCAGGGAACGATGTTGGCGTGGTGCTCCAGGTGCGAGATGATGATCTCGTGCCCGGGCTCCAGGAAGTGCTCGCCATAGGTTTTGGCCACCAGGTTGATGGCTTCGGTAGTGCCGCGGACAAAAACGATCTCGTTCACCGAGGCCGCATTCAAAAAGCTGCGCACCTTTTCGCGGGCTTTTTCGTAGGCCTCCGTGGCCCGTGCCGCCAGCTCGTGCGCCGCCCGGTGGATATTGGAGTTTTCGTGGGCATAAAAGTAGCTGAGGCGGTCGATCACCTGCTGCGGCTTCTGGGTGGTGGCGGCATTATCGAGCCAGATCAGCGGCCGGCCGTTCACCAGCTCCTGCAGTATGGGAAAATCCTTTTTGACGGCGGCGGCATCAAAGCCGGTAGAGACGTCCCTGAAGGGGGCGGCGTCGGGCTTTACGATGGGAGCCACTTGCTGCAAAAAGCCGGGACTGTTCTCCTTCAGGAAATAATAGGAAGGTTCCGGAAAGCCGGCGGGAAAGTGGGGCAACTGCCCATTTGCCGCCGGCTCCTGGCCGTTCAGGATCCGGGGGACGCCCCCGGTGTCCTTGAAATGCGGATCGGGAAAAGAGGTTTGCGGATTGCTCACATCCACTTCGTTGTACTGCTTTACCGCCGAAGGCGAGATGCCGCTGCCGGCGACGGAGGGCTGCTCCTGCAGCGAGTTGGTATAGTGGTGGTGGCCGTTGGGCGCCTCCGCCCCGCGCAGGTCGATGGCGGAAAGCTGCTGAAAGCCACCGGGGGAAATACCGGCGCCGGCAACGGAAGGCTTTTCCAGCGGCGGCGTAAAATGGGGCGACGCCTCCAGGGAAGGCTCCACCTTCACCTCCCTGTTCCCGGCCTGCAGCAGCGGGTCGTAGCGGGAAGGCGGAGCTTCCGCATCCTGTGGATGCGGAAGCTTTTCCGAAAAATCTTTGAAAAACCGGTTCGCCAGCTCCTCGATCCAGCCGGTTTCGGGGAAATGGGGAGGATTAATATTTGTACTCATGGTAGTTTCCGGTTTCAACGTTATCCAATACGGCGATGGCATCATCGACCAATACGGCGAGTGAGCAATACAGTGAGATCAGGTAAGAAGCGATTGCTTTGTCGTTGATGCCCATGAAGCGTACCGACAAGCCGGGACTTTGCTCACCCGGGAGGCCGGGCTGGAACAGGCCCACGACCCCCTGCCTGCTTTCGCCAGTGCGCAACAGGATGATTTTGGATTTGCCTTCCTCTACCGGCAGTTTGTTGGAGGGGATCAACGGGATGCCCCGCCAGGTAATGAACTGCGAGCCGAACAGGGAGATGGTGGGCGGCGGCACCCCTCTGCGGGTACACTCCCGTCCGAAGGCGGCGATGGCCAGGGGGTGGGCCAGGAAGAAGCCGGGTTCTTTCCACACCTTTACCAGCAGGTCGTCCAGGTCGTCGGGGGTGGGCGCGCCGGCGCGGGTGCTGATCACCTGGGAGGGCGCCACGCTGTTCAGCAGCCCGTATTCCCGGTTGTTGATCAATTCGCTTTCCTGCCGTTCCTTGATGGTTTCAATGGTCAGGCGCAGCTGTTCGCTGATCTGGTTATAGGGCCGGCTGTACAGGTCCGATACGCGGGTGTTGACCTCCACGATCGATTGCACGGTGGACAAGTTGTACTCCCGCGGGTTTTCCACGTAATCCACAAAAGTGGTCGGCAGCTCGTGCTCGCCGCGGTTGGTGCAATCCACTTCAATGGCCGAAGCGTCTTTTACCTTGTTCAACCGGTACACGCCCGATTCCACGGGCACCCAGTTTAATAATTTCGTCAGCCATCGGGGGGTGATGGTGACCATTTGCGGTACGGTGCGGGTGGCGATCGCTAGCTGCCGCGCCGCCACGTCGCCTAAGGCGGTTTGTTTATAATCTGCCATAATTCCTGGTGGATTTTTTAATTAGAAAAACTTGTATTTCGAATTCAGAGGTGAAGGATTGAGTATAATAATAGTAACTAATCTTTAAATTTCATAACCCCGCCCCGTAAAATCCACTTACTAATTAAATCAGCTACTATAAACAATTTATTATTAATAATTTTTATAAAAAATATATTGCCGGTTTTTCCGGACAGGGCAACGCCCGGCTATTCCTTTACGTCCTATGCCCCTCCCGGGCAGCTGCCCTGCCTGAAACTTTATAACAGGTTGACCAGGATGCGGATGCTCCAGAAGATGACCAGCACACCCAATAAGATCATGGAAGTTTTACGGGGCAACCGGCCGGCCAGCCGGGCGGCCAGGGGTGCCCCGATCAGCCCGCCGATCACCAGGGCCGCGATCACCTGCCAGTGGCTGACGCCCATGAACGTAAAAAAGGTAAAGGCGCTGGAAAGGGTGACAAAAAACTCGGTCAGGCTGACCGACCCGATCACGAACCGGGGACTCCGGCCCGTGGTGATCAGGGTGGTGGTCACAATCGGGCCCCATCCCCCACCCCCGAACGAATCCAAAAACCCGCCGAACCCCGCCAGCCACCCGAATTGTTTGAACTTCTTTTGCGGGGCTTCTTTGCGGTAAGCATTGTAGAGGATCCGCAAGCCCATCAGGAGCGTATAGGCCGCCAGCAGGGGCCGTACATAATCGGCCCGGGAACTGCCCAACCCGATCAGCAGCAGGGCGCCCAGGACGGCGCCGGCAATGCCGGGAATGAGCAGCAGCCGGAACAGCTTTTTATTGACGTTGCCGAATTTGTAATGGCTATAACCCGAAGCCCCGCTGGCAAACATTTCCGCCGCATGGATGCTGCCGCTGATGGCCGCGGGGTTGATGCCGGTGGAGAGCAGGATCGCCGAACTGGTGATGCCATAACCCATGCCCAGGGCGCCGTCCACCAACTGGGCCACCAAGCCCGCCAGCACCATCCAGTGAAAGTTGGCATCCAGGGTCTGGTAAAACTTAAGGGTGTAGTTGCTGATGGCCAGGATCGGCGGGGTGGAAAACAGGATATGGCCCAGCAGCATCAGGGCGAAAACGCTGATGGAATAAGTGGCCACCTTTTTCCAGCGGACCGAATTTTTCGCTTCTTCGGCTGCCCATGCCGGTAGCGCCGGTGCGCCGGCCAGATACACCAGTATGCCCTGCTCCGCGGCGGCCTTCCGGATCGCCTGCACGGCCCCCTCCTCCTCTTCCGCCACGATCACCAGGCTCACCTCCTGGAGGTCGCTGACCTGGAACGGCCGGTCGGCCACGTCCACGTGGGGGTAGGCCGCTGCCAGTTGCCGAAAGGCGTCGCCGGCGGGGAAGCCCACGATTTTTACATGGGCGGCCGGGGCGATGCGCAGCACCTCCCTCAACTTTTCCAGGGCGGCCGGCCCGCCGCCGGCGATCAGCAGCACCATCTTGCTGAGGTTGATAAACGCAGGAAATGAAGTGTTGCGGTCAGCCTTACCCGTTTCCAGGTCGTCTGCAAGAGCGAAGGGAGTCGTCATAATAAACAGTTTAGGAAAGGTCGGGCCTGCGGCGGGGCCATTAGTCTACTTATTCTGTAGACAAATATAGCATATTGAAACCAAAAAATGCAGGCATAATAGTTGATTCCCCTGGAGGGATAATGCAAAAAATTATGGAAAAAGTATCCATGCCGGGCGGCGACCGGGTACGGGAAACCACTCCCGACAGCTTCAATGCGCAGATCGACCAAAAAACAAGGGAAAATATCCGGCGCTATGCTTCCGCCAACCCCGAAGCGATCCGGCAACGGATCCACGAACTGGACAAGGAATGGGATATTGAGCGGGTGCTGGAATTAAATGCCTCCACTCTTGCGCTTACCGGGATAATATTAGGCGCCACCGTCCACAGAAAATGGCTGATCCTGCCCGCCGTGGTTACGGCCTTTTTAGTGCAGCATGCCCTCCAGGGCTGGTGCCCGCCCCTGCCCCTTTTCCGAAAATTGGGCGTGCGCACCCAAAAGGAAATTGAAACAGAACGGCACGCCCTGCTCGATGCCTTAAACGAATAAATTGCGGTTTGCATCCAACACCACGGCTTATTTTCGAATAAAGCCTGACCACGTACCCCGGAATTGAATTCTCCGGGTATGGACGGTTCAACCTATATGGTTCCTTAGGATGAAGTGTCCTTCCCCGGAATACAATTCCGGGGTACGTTATCCCTCCGTGTTTTGAAAAGCTCCTTTGGCCATCGAGAAAGGCTTTCTGCAACTACCCCAAAGGAAGGCAACAGAAATAATCGCAGGACAAAACCAAGGCGACCCACGTTCCCCGGAATTGCATTCCGGGGAAGTACACTTCATCCTAAAAAAATAATAGGTCGAAGCGTCCTCACCCGGAATACAATTCCGGGGTACGTGGTCAGGCTTTGATCAGAAAAGGTCCGGAACAATAGACCCATAAGGCGCATTTCATCCAAAATGAAAAAATCAACCGATATAAGAATTAAAAAAAACCTGGAGACCTGCATTTATAACCTAAACAGCATGTCGGTCAGGGACCTGCAGGAAGATTTGGATATCCGCCATCAGAAATGGGACTTTCTGTTCGATTTTATGACGAACAAAACAACGGACTATTATTTTCTGGGCCATCGCCTCAATTTTAAAGACAAGGACTTTGAAAGCACCATTGATTTCCTGACCGGAAAAGTATTAGATAACGCCAACTACCATGAAGTTCTTTTAAAGCTAAAACCAACAGCGTTTATGTTCAATCGCCGGTTGGTATCGGAGCTATGGTGGTACTATGAATACCCAGCTCTTATTTTCCTCACCAGTGATGAAAATGAAAACGAATTAACCAAATTGTACTACAGAAAAATAGAATTCGAAGAACTTGCCGTGACATTGGAGAACGCCTATATCATTCACCGAAGTTTTCAACCAGACGTACTCTGGATAAAACAGGCTTATGGCCTTCCACCGGTAGAAAATTTATTTTGACACGCTTCATCAGTACACTGTAATGAAAGTCATTTTATGGCGGTATCCCTGTTCTTGTTTCTGGTTTTAGGGCACCGTAGGTGCCTCCTGTTTATAGCAAATCAACAACCGGGGAACGTCGCTCCGTAGGAGCGCCCTGTGAAGCCCCGGGCATTTCCCTTCCTGTAATGGAGCCTTCCGTTCTGCACAGGTGGCTCCTACGGAGCCCGGGAATATCTCTAAGGTTGCTTCTATAAACAGGAGGCACCTACGGCGCCCTTTCCCGATGGATAATAATTTACTTTAATCACAGTGTCATCAGCCAATTCCACAATCACTAATCTGCCTAATTTCCAACTCTTTGCAGCCTTTTGCGCTTCAGCGCCTTCGGGTGAAAGCGGACTTCACCGATCTGCCCCTTGAACCAGTTGACCTTGTTGAGGCGGACGCCAATGGCGATATTGCCACTACCCATTACCGGTATATCCACCATGCCTTCCAATTCCTGCTTACCGTTGATGTAGCTGCGCATCGTTTTGCCGTCGTACACCATTGCGGCCCAGACCCACTGGTCGGTGGGGTGCAGTTTGGTGGAGTCGATGAGGGTAAGGCCTTTGTTTAATTTACCGTTCTTTAAAAAGGCATCGAGGTACCACTGGCGGTCCGGCGTGAGGCGCCCTTCGATGGTGCCGCGGTTGCCTTCCGCATCTTCCCAGTGCAGCATCCTCGGCGCCGTTGGACCATCGCCGTCGGGCCGGAACAGCACTTCCACGGTAAACGCCTTGCGGCCCGCAACCGGGTTCACGGGCACGACCAGGCCATCATCGACCCCGTCGAAAAAAAGCGACGTTGTGTTTTTCGCTCCCGCAACTATTTGGGGGCGGCCCAAAACGGTGGGCTGCTGCCCACCCACCAGGAGCGTATCGGTCAGTTTCCATATAGTTTGGGCCTGTGCGCCGGAAAAGAAAGGGAAAAGGAAAAGGACTACCGAAAAGTTTTTAAGCAATGCTCTTTTGAAAAAGGACATGTACCGGGGCTTTTTTAATAAAAAATAAAGTCCGGCAGTGCGAAAGAAGCGCTCCTTAACCAGGAAGGGTCTTCCGGACTTCCGGACTTTCCGACTTCCGGACGGTTACAAAAAATCCTGGCGGGCGGGAACGAAAATATCCACGAGGGCGCCTTCTTCGAGGGCTTCCACGCCATGGACCAGGTCGGGCGCCACAAAGAAGCAGTCGCCTTTTTCCAGGACTTTTTTATTACCGTCGATGGTCACTTCAAAGCTGCCGGATTCCACGTAGGAGATCTGGCGGTGCACATGGTGGTGCAGCGAGCCGATGGCGCCTTTTTCGAAGCGGACCACCACCATCATCACCTCGTCGTCGTAGCCGAGGATCTTGCGCTGCACGCCTTCGCCCACGGTTTGCCAGTCGATGGCGCCGGCGGGGATAAAGGCTTTTCCTTTCAGGGATTCCAGTACAGACATATTTTTTAATTTAAGGTTATTGGTTTGGGTTCGGGCAGGGGACAAATATACTCTTACCGGCCCAATGAAAGCCCTTCCATGAAGCAGAATCAGCAGGGCGAAAAAAATGGTCCCGGGGGCCGGAAAGGTCTTTTCCGCCCCGGGACCATCCCATAAAATTCGGTTAAGCCGGCACGCCATCGAGCTGTACGGCGCCGCAGAAGTGCACCTTCAGTCCCAGCTCGGCCAGGGCAGCCGCTTTGATGCGGCAGGCACGGTGGGCCTCGGCTTCACCGGTGGTGTACACCACGTGGATGTGGTTGGCCTTGTGGCGGGCCATCATCTGGTCGCGGCTGACGCCTTTGAGCACGGCATGCATGATGGGCCACTGGGGCGTGGTGCCCTGCCAGCGGCGGTCGGTCTCTTCCTGGGGAAGCTCCACCACCTCGCCGACACCCAGGTCGCAATGCAGCTCGTTGTCCATTACGTAGACGCGGCTCCAGACGATATTGCCGGGGCGGCTCACGCCCTTCAGGCTGCCGCCACCCAGGCGGAAGTACATGGCGGGCTGGCGTTCGCTGGAAGCGCCGGCATAACCGCCGGTGAAGTGGGCCGGCGGGGCGGCGCCGGAGATCAGGAACACCCACACGAAATCGTCGATGCCGTCGCCTTTGTAGTGCTGGCCCCAGCGCAGGTCGTGCAGGGTATTTTCGCCGGGCATGCCCAGCTGTTGCCACAGGTGGTAGGTTACCAGGGCGTCGATGCCGGCGCATTCGTCCACCTCGTTGAAGTGCGGCAGGGCGTGGTTGGCAAACAGCTCCCTTCCGTCTGCGGAATAGGCCGGCGGGCGCTGCTGGTTGTTGAGCAGGCCTTCCACCAGGTCGGAGGCCACCGTCAGGTCCTTCAGGCCCTGCTGGTACTGGATGCCGATGGTGTCGCAGCCGAATTCATCGGCAATGCGCAGGGAGGCGATATACATTTTGCACTGCTCCAGGGTTTGCGCTTCGGTCAGCTCGGTGGCGCCGTCGGTGCCCCAGGCGAAGGTCATGCCCTTTTCGAGCAGCCAGTCGAGCACCTTACGGGCCTCGGCCTCGGTCACCTCCTGCATGCGGGCGTAGAGGGTGGATTGGCTCAGGCGCTCTTTAAAAATGCCGGTGCGGTGCAGCAGGTCGTCGGGCACGATGGCGTTGAACATGCCCATGCAGCCCTCGTCGAAGATGCCCATGATGGCTTTGTTGTCGCGCAGCTGGCGGGCGAAGCCCCGGCCCTGCTGCTCTTCTTTCAGGGGCAGTTTGACCAGGTCGAAGCTTTTCACGTGGCGCTGGTCGTGGCGGATGGTGCCGGTGGTCAGCCATTCGTGCAGGCCGTCCACGAAGAAGGCATCGTCGAAGTTCTCGCTCCACAGGGTGCTGTAGCGGACGCCGGCCTTGGTGAGGGAGCCGTTGAGGTTGAGCATGCCCACCAGGCCCGGCCACTGGCCGCTCCAGTTGGCCACCGTCAGGATCGGCCCGCGGTGGGTGGTCAGGCCGGCCAGCACGTGGTGCGAGTACTGCCAAACACTTTCCGCCACGATCAGGGGCTGGTCGGGCGGCAGGTTGCGGAACACGTCCATGCCCATTTTCTGCGAATCGATGAAGCCGTGGCCTTTTTCGGCGTCGTAGGGGTGGGCCCGCTTTACGGTCCAGCCCTGCTTTTCCAAGGCCTGGGTCAATAATTTTTCCATTTCAGCCTGTGCAGCCCAGCAATTCTGGTTGGCAGAAAGCCGAAGGTCTCCACTGGCGACAAGCAAAACTTCGTTTTTGTTGAACATAGTAACCGTATCTGTTTTTTGAATGCTGAATAGATGGATCGGAAACCGGAAGAGGCGTCCGGATACTGCAAATTTCGAGGCCCTTCGCCCCCGTTTTTCGCGGATGTTACCCAAATAGTGTAGCATCTTAGCCGAATAATCCATCAAGACGGCCCAAAGGCGGGAAGATTTTATAGTATTTTCGGCGCACCTGCTTCCGATATGAAACCGCATTTCCATAAAGTCCCCACGCAGCTGCAAAGCTCCTTCAGCGTCCGGCACGATATCCTGCCGAACTTCGACCCCGTCTGGCACTACCATCCCGAGCTGGAGCTGCATTACGTGATCCGAGGCGAGGGCGTCCGCTTTATCGGCGACAACGTGAGCAACTTTTCCGAGGGCGAAATTCTATTGCTGGGCGAAAACCTGCCCCATACCTGGCGCTGCGAAGAGCCCTATTATGAAGCAGAAACCGGCCTGGAGGTGGAAGTGATCGTGATCCACTTTCTGCCGCACTGCCTGGGCCGCGACCTGCTGCTGCTGCCTGAAGCCTTCCTGATCCGCAATCTTTTGGAAAAGGCCAAAAAAGGCATGGAGATCCGGGGGGAGGCCCGCGACCGGGTGGCCGCCCTGATGCGGCAGGCGGTGGGCGCCACCAACCTCGACCGGCTGATCCTCCTGCTGTCGCTATTGAAGATTTTAGCCGAAACGGAGGAGTTCGAACCCATCACCTCGGCCCACGCCTTTTACAAATCCAATGCGCAGGAAACCGCCCGCCTCAACGAGGTCTGCTCCTATACCCTCTCGAATTACAAAAAGGAAATTACGCTGGAGGAAATCGCCGCCGTTTCCAACTTAAGCGTCACCTCGTTCTGCCGCTATTTCAAGCTGATGACCAAAAAGACCTATTTCGACTTCCTCATCGAGATCCGCATCAGCCATGCCTGCCGCATGGTGATCGAGGACAAGCTGCCCATCGGCATGATCTGCGCCGAGTGCGGCTTCAACAATATTTCCAATTTCTACCGCCATTTTAAAAAGGTCACGGGCACCACCCCCTTCGAATTCAAACGGAAGTATATCGGGGTAAGCTGAGGACCTTCCCTTTACCGGAATTGGGCCTTTCAGCTTTTTTCCAAACCTTTGCTGATCAACGTAACTAATAAAATTAACTGCTGCACCTGTTGCATGCTGCCTTTTGTTTATGAGACACTTGTTGCTTTTTTTATTCCTGTACCTGTGTGCCGGCACCCGGTTGGATGCACAGTCCTCCTTCCCGGGGCTGTTTACCCGAAAAACCACCCTGCAACACGACTACCATACCATCTCTAGAAAATACGAAGCGCTGGAATTGCATCTTCCCGAGGCGCAGCGGCTGAAGGCCCAGGCCCCGGCCAGCCTGGAACTGGCGCTTCCCTTCGAACAGGGCACCCTGGAGCTGGACCTGGAAAAAACCACCATCACCTCCCCCGACTTTTCCCTCGTGGAGGCACTGGCCGACGGCCAGACCCGGAAGGTAGCCTTTACCCTGCCGGTTTTTTACCGGGGCACCCTTAAAGGAAAACAGGGCTCCTTTGCCTGCCTGAGCGTCCTGGACGGCCAGGTGATGGCCCTTATCAGCGACGAACGGGGCAACATCATCCTGGGCGCCGCCGGGGACCCGGCCGCCGCCGAATATGCCCTCTACCGCGAAAGCGACCTGCTGGTGCCCAACCCCCTGAAATGCTTTACCGACGAAGGGCCGACGGCCCACGCCAGTCCTTCCGCCCGCATAGCGGCGGAAGCCGCCCCGGCCGCCACCGGCTCCGCCGACATCTATTTTGAATGCGACTATGACTTTTTCCTGAAAAGAGGCAGCAGCAGCGTCAATGTCCTATCCTTCGCGCTGGGATTTTTCAACAACGTAGCCTTGCTGTATGCCAACGAAAGCGTCAACGTGCAGGTGTCGCAGATAAAGGTTTGGACGGTGGCCGATCCCTATAGAAGTTACGGAAACACGGCAGACATTTTAAATGCCTTTGCCGACCAGATGGCGACCACATCCTACACCGGCGACTATGCCCATTTCCTTTCCACCCGCTCCATCGGCGGAGGCAGGGCCTATGTGCTGGACAACCCCTGTAACACGGCCCAGCGGTATAAAACCGCGGTCAGCGGCATCCTTCCTTCCTACAGTAATTTCCCGCTTTACTCCTGGACCGTTAACGTAGTGGCCCATGAAATGGGGCATAATTTCGGTTCCCAGCATACCCAATGGTGCGGCTGGGTGGGCGGGCCCCTGGATAATTGCGTGGCGGCAGAAGGCAGCTGCGCCCCGGGCCCGGCCGCCACAGGGGGCGGCACCATCATGAGCTACTGCCACCTCACGTCGGCGGGCGTCAATTTCAGCAAGGGTTTCGGCCCGCAGCCCGGGGCCAGGATCCGGAGCGTGGTGGCCGGCGCTGCCTGCTTCAGCTGCAACCTTACCGCCAGCGTTGCAGTGGTCAATGCCACCTGCGGCGTCAGCAATGGCTCCGCCGCCCTTACCCCTACGGGCGGGGCCGGAACGTATACGTATTCGTGGAGCAACGGGCAAACCGGCGCCACGCTGGTGGGGGTTTTGCCCGGCTCCTACATTGTGCAGATACAGGATGGCGCCGGCTGCAGCCTGGTGCGCCAGGTAGATATCGGCGGCGGGGGCACGTCCCTGAACGTCGCCCTGACCCCTTCCGGCCCCACCACCCTCTGCGCCGGCGGCAGCGTCGTCCTGAATAGCGGCCTCAGTGCCCCTTATACCTTCCAGTGGTTTAAGGATAACGCTCCCATCAACGGTGCCAATAGTGCTGCCTATACGGCTACCGCCGCGGGCAATTATTCGGTAAAAGCTACCTTGAATACCTGCAGCGGCACGTCGGCCGGTGTTACGGTGAGCATCGCCCCCACCCCGGAAGCATCGGTAACGGCGGCAGGGCCCACCGCCTTCTGCGCCGGCGGCAGCGTAGTATTGAATGCCGCCCAGGGAACCGGCTACCAATACCAATGGTATCAAAATGGCACCGCCATTGGCGGGGCTGCCGCAGCTTCGTATGCCGCTGCCGCTTCGGGTACCTACCGGGTGGTGGTCACTTCGGGTCCCTGCCAGGCGGTTTCCAACGACGTTGCCGTCAGCGTCACCACCGTGCCCAACGGGGTGACCGCCAGCGGCCCGCTGGCCTTTTGCCCCGGTGGTACCACTACCCTGACAGCCCCCACCAACACGGCCTATACGTACCAGTGGTTCAAGGACAATGCGGCGATCCCCGACGCCCGGGCGGTCGATTACCCGGTGACGGCCGGCGGCTCCTTCCAGGTAAGGGTGACTTGGGGCAATTGTTCCAGCACCTCTTCCGCCGTCAACATCACCGTTTGGCCCCGGCCGGCGCTGACCGTCAGTCCGTCTGCGCCTACCATCACCAAGTACACCACCCAGGCGCTGACCGTGAACGGGGCCGACAGCGTCAACTGGAGCGTGCAGCCGGCCGTCGTAAGCAGCCGTGGCAACAGCGCCACCCTCCGCCCGCTGACCACCACCGCCTACCTGCTGGAAGGCACCGACCAAAACGGCTGCAAAAACACCGCCTCCGCCCTGGTAAAGGTGATCGGCTGCGGCGAAGTGACCGGGCTCACCACCACCGCTTTCAGTCCTTCCCGGGTGCTGGTGCAGTGGACCAACCCCCTGGATGCCACCGGCGATACGCTGCAGTACCGCCCGGCGGGCGCTACCGAATGGACGGAGGTCTTTGTCACCGGGCAGCAGTACCAGCTGACCGGCCTGCAGCCGGGCGCCCGGTACGAATACCGCGTCGTGCCGCTGTGCACCACCACCCAGGACTTCCTGCCTTCGGCTCTGGAAACCCTCCGGACGCCGGCCTTAAGCGGGTCCGCCTACATCCAGCTGTTCCCCAACCCGGCGCATGCCCACACCCTGCTGGAAGTGGTTTCCCCCGAAACCTTTACCCTGGGCGTTTCGGTTTGCAATCCCCTGGGACAGCAGGTGCTGCCCCCGATCGCCGAAAAACGCCCGGCCGGCCACGCCCTGGTCCCGCTCGATGTTTCGCGGTTGCCCAGCGGGATCTACCTGGTACGCATCCAGGTGAACGGCCGCCGGGAAACGCTGAAGCTGCAGGTGTATCACCCCTAAGGGGCCATCGATCACACCCACAAAAGAAAACCCGCTGCCGGTAACGATTTCCGTTACCGGCAGCGGGCTTCTTTCTATAACCCCGTTTGGGGAATTATTCTACAACGGTCGGCGCGGCATGTGCCTTCACCACCCGTTCTTCCTGTCCCTTTCTTTTGTTTTTGGTCAGCAGCACACCGGCCAGGAAGATGCTCAGGGTGCCGATCACGATGATCATGTTCTTATGGAAGGGGCTCCGCAGGAACGCATAGTCTTCGGGAAAGAACCGGGAAAACGTCATCCACAGAATCACCAGGATGCCGATGATGGTGGCGGTCAGCGCCTCGTGGTTGCGGGTACGGCGGCTGATCATGCCCAGCAGGAACAGTCCCAGCATGCCGCCGGCAAAAATGCCCGACAGCTCCCACCAGATGTCCAGCACGCTCTTTACGCCAATCATGGCAATGCCGGTGGCAATGGCCAGCAAACCGAACACCACGGTGGACACATGCAGCACATACAGGTTCTGTTTATCCGTCAGGTCGGGGCGGAAATAGCGCTGGTAGATGTCGGCGGAAAAGACGGTGGCCGAGGAGTTCATACCCGAGGAGATGGTGCTCATGGCCGCCGACAGGATAGCCGATACGATCAGGCCCACCAGCCCGGTCGGGATCTTCGTCACCATAAAGTGGGGCATCACCTTGTCGCCGTAGTCGGCGGGAGCCAGGGCGGCCGCACCGGCAGCGATCTGCGCGGCCGAAGCGCCGGCGCCCAGCTTCTCGCCCGCCACCTGCTGCTTCACCGCCAGGATCAGCTCGGGGTGGATCTGGTAGTAAGCGTACAGGCAGGAGCCGATGATGAAGAACAGCAGCGAGGCCGGCACGTACATGGCCACGCACAGCCAGACCGACCGGGCGGCCTGCCGGGCCGAGGTGGCGGTATGGTAGCGCTGCACGTAGTTCTGGTCCATGCCGAAATTATTCAGGTTGATGAAAAAGCCGTAGAACAGCACCACCCAAAACGTGGATTCGGCAAAGTTGGGCGAAAGCGAGCCGAGGCTGAACTTCCCTTCGCTGCTGCCGATGTCGATGATTTTGGAAATGCCGCCCGGCGTATCCACCACGATCAGGTACAGGATCAGCAGGGCGCCCAGGGTTTTGATGATGCCCTGCACCACCTCCGTCCAGATGACGGCCTCCATGCCGCCCAGCACGGTGTACAGGATAATACAAATGCCCGTGACCACCATGATGGCCGCCATGGGAAAACCCGTCAGCGCCTGCAGGCTGAGGGCAATGCCGAAAAAGACCGATCCCATGCGGGCCAGCTGCGTCAGCAGGAAGCAGACCACGGCATAGGTGCGGGCCCAGGGACCGAAGCGGTGCTCGAGATGGGTATAGGCGGAGATCTCGCCGGAGCTGCGGTAAAAAGGCACAAAATACTTGGAGGCCGCCCAGGCCGCAAAAGGCATGGACAGGCTGAAGACAAAGGAGTTCCAGTTGCTGCCGAAGGCTTTGCCGGGAACCCCCAAAAAGGTATTGGAGCTTAAAAAGGTGGCATAGATGGAAAGGCCGATGGCCCAGCCGGGAATGGCGCCGGAGGCCTTGGTGAACTGGTCGGCATTCTTGTTTTTCCGGGAGAACATCACCCCGATCAGCACCATGGCGATGAGGTACAGGAAAATAATGGCGAGGTCGAGGAAGGGCAAATTTTTCATTGGCGAAGCCCCCTGCCCCCGGCGGGGGATGGAGGTACAGGTTTAGGTAAAGAACAGGCAGCTTACCGGGAAATAACCTGCCTGCTCTTTGGTGATACAATCGTATAGTCGCTAACGTTCCATTGGCTTTGTGCAGATTCGGGCCGGGCTTAAATCGCCGGGTCGAGGGGCACGGCCGGCTTCAGCACTTCTTCGATATCCACGGGCGTAATTTGCAGGCGTTCGCACCAGCCCAGGAAGCTTTCGTGGATCTCGTCGAGGGTTTGCTTTTGCTGCGGCGTCAGCTCCAGCACGTGGGTGCGGCTGATGGTGCGTACCGGCAGGCCGCGCTTGCGCAAAAAGTACTTGGCGCTCATGGGATAGGCCTGGTGGATCAGGGGGTCTACCCGGGAGAGTTCGGCCTGCAGCCACTTTACGTCCTCCTGGCGGTCGGGGTTATTGGCGTTGTCGCACATCCATACCAGCACCTCGGGGTAGAAGTTGCCGGAAATGGACGACATGCCCCGGGCGCCCATCTGCAGCGAGTACATCGCGTTGGGGGTGTGCGCATCGTAAAACTCCAGGGTTTTGTTGTCGCGTACCAGGTCCAGCTTGGCCTTTACGCTGTCCAGGGCTATGGAGGTATCCTTGTGGTACACCAGGCGGCCGGTATCCACCAGGGTTTTCAGGATTTCCGCGGAAATAATGCGCTTGTAGGGAGCGGGACACTCGTACAGGCCCAGCGGAATGTCGCCGGTCAGGCGGAGCATTTTTTCGAAATTGCGCAGCAGCACGTCGTCGCCGTCCTCGATGTTGGCATAGTGCCCGGTGATCAGGATCACGGCATCCACGCCCGTCTCATAGATCTTCCTGGTAAATTCCGCCTTGTCCTCGATGGTCAGGCCGAAGGAACCGGTCGCCACAACGGGTACGCGGCCTTTTACATACTGCACGATATGGCGGGTCAGCTCCAGGCGCTCGTCTTCGCTGATGCTGTACATCTCACTGCTCAGGCAGTTGGCGAAAAAGCCTTTCACGCCGGCAGCCAGGTAAAAATCCACCAGGTTCGATACCACTTCCAGGTCCACCTTCGCCTTCAGGTTGAAGGGGGTGATCATTACCGGGACAAACTTTTTTTCATTTGCGTCCATACAATCGTTTTTTATTTGCTTAGAGTTCGTTTACAGAATCGGTTGAAAATAAGCGAAAAATATGCTACACAAGCGCCCAAAAGCCGGAAGGCCTTTTTGGGACGCCGGAAGCCGGCCCCTCCGCCCCATAAGGGCGGCAAACATATATAACCGCCTAATTTTAAAGCCGGTAGGCCGCCACCGGGCCTGATATGCTTTTGTAAAGAAAGAAAAAAACCGGCACCTCGCAGTGTAGGCTTTTGCCCTTCCTTTATACGATCTTATCATGATCATCCTCCCTTATACGACCGCTGTCCTCCCCCGGCGGCGCCCGCCCTCCCGGGCAGAGGAAAATGCATTTTTAAATAATAAAAAATCCCTCTATTTTACCTGTACAATCCTGTACAACAAGTACCTCAAAACCCGCAATTCCATAAATTATGTCCCTCACCACTTCCGCAACCGAAAAAAAAGCACCCACTGTCGTGGGCATCCGGCGCCAGTCGCCCGCCACGGAAACCACCAATGCCTCCTCGGTCACCTTCCGCGTTACCTTTTCGGAAAAGGTATCGGGCGTGGACGCCTCCGACTTTATCGCCCTCGCCCTCAGCGGCAACGTCCGGGGCACGCTGGCCGACCTGGCCCTTGAAACCCTGGGGGTCAAAGGCAGCAGCGCCGTTGTTCCCGTGGGCGACGACCGTACCACCTACGATGTGTCCGTGCGGGCCCTGTCGGGCAGCGGCACCCTGCGCCTCGACCTGAAGGCGGACAGCCGCATCCGCGATTCCGACGGCAATATCGTCAGTGGCGGCTACGCGGCCGGCGAAACCTATACCATCAAACCCTCGGGCGGCGGCTTTGCCGCTTTTTCCGACATCGCCCCCCTGCCCATCGCCAGCCATACGGGCCAGAAGCCCCAGGCCAAGCTGTGGACGCATGCCGGCGCCTGGTGGACGGTGCTCTCCACGGGGGACGGCACCAACATCTTCCGGCTCGACGGGGCCCAGTGGACCCCCGTGCTGCAGGTAGCCACCTCCACCAATGCCAAGGCCGACTGCCGGGTGGCGGGCGAAGTGGTGCACCTCCTGCTGTACCGCGGCGGCGGCAAAAATTCCTACCTGGTGTCGGTGGAATACGACGCCAACGCCCAGAACTATAAACCCTGGAGCCAGCGGCCCGGCCGCTCCACCATCGTGTTCCACGACGATTCCGAAACGGCCACGCTGGTGCTGGAGGAAGGCGGCCGCCTGTGGGTGGCCTCCGACGGCAACGATGAAATGGAGCTGCGCTGGAGCGATGCGCCCTATACCGACTTCAGCTCGCCCATTACCGTAGCGGCAGGCATGATGGACGACGACATCTGCGCCCTTGCGGCCCTGCCCGGGAAGATCGGGTTGCTGTGGTCGGACCAGAACACCAAACGCTTCGGCTTCCGCACCCATGCCAACGGCGACGATCCAAGGGACTGGTCGCCCGATGAAGCGCCGGGCGCCGCCACCGCCCAGGACGTAGGCAAAGGATTCGGCGACGACCACCTGAACATTATGACCGCCAGCGACGGCACCCTGTATTGTGCGGTAAAAACCAGTTATGACAAATCGAGGATGATCAAGCTATGCCTGCTGGTGCGCCGCCCCGACGGCAGCTGGGACGACCCCTACCCCGTTACCACGGCCGAAGGCACCCGTCCCTTTGTGTTGCTGAACGAGGCCGCGGGCAAGCTGCGGGTGGTGTACAGCTCGCTGGAAAACGGCGGGGATATCCTGTACCGTGAGTCCTCCCTGGCGCCGGTCTCCTTCGGCCCGCCCTTTACCCTGATCAGCGGCAACAGCCTGTACAACTATGCCACCGGCACCCACCAGGTGTGCAACGGCGACGTGGTGGTGCTGGCCACCAATGTGGAATCCGATCCCCTGCTGGCCGTGGCCGTACGCGCCACGGACAGCTAAGCCCGCCGGAAATAGCAACCCGGATGAATTTCGGATGTCGGATTCCGGATTTCGGACCCCTTGATAGCGGTAAGACGCCGAGTTCTTTCAAGGGTTCCGAAATCCGGAATCCGACATCCGAAATTTTTTTGCCCCTGCGGCCCGTTAACAGATAGATAACTTTAAACCCATCCTCAATATCTGGCACCCTGCTGGCTACCATTTTATTACAAAACACTGTCAATTATGGCTCAACATCTGAAAGATTACCAACCGGCCCGGGGCGTGGACCAACTGACCCTGAAGGTCAGCAGCACGGCCTTTACGTCGATCGGTATCATTCCTTCAAAATATACCTGCGACGGGGCGAACATCAATCCTCCGCTGGATATTGAAGGCATACCCGACGACACCGCCTCCCTGGCCCTGATCGTGGACGACCCCGATGCGCCTTCGGGCACCTTTACCCACTGGCTGCTGTGGAACATCCCGCTGATCCACCACCTGCCGGAAGACCAAGCTCCCGGCATCCAGGGCACCAACGGTTTTCGCCAACAGGGCTACGGAGGTCCCTGCCCCCCCTCCGGAACGCACCATTATCACTTTAAGGTGTATGCGCTCGACGCCCCGATCGACCTGGCGCCCGGCGCCTCCCGCGAAGAACTGGAACAGGCCATGGCCGGCCATATTATCGGCTACGGCGAACTGTTAGGTCTGTACAAACGGCAGTAGTGTGGTTCATTAGCTAATTGGTTAATTGGTTAATTAGGGATTGGAGCTGCATTATAAGAGGGTTCATCCTTTCCTAATACCCCAATTAACCAATTAACCAATCCCCTAAACCTAAAGTTATGTTTGCCAACCGAAAAGAGGCGGCTATAAGGCTGGCCCGGGCGCTGGAAGCCTACCGCGGCAGCAATGTGCTGGTGCTGGGCATTCCCCGGGGCGGGGCGGAAACAGGCTATTACGTGGCCGATTACCTGGAAGGGGAATTTTCGCTGATGGTCTGCCGCAAACTGGGGCACCCTGCCAACCCCGAATACGCCATGGGCGCCATTGCCGAGGACGGATCCCTGTACCTGAACCCCGACGCCCTCCGGGGGCTGTCGCCCGGCAGCATCGAAGAAGTGAAAACCCGCGAACAAAAAGAACTGCAACGCCGCATCCGGGCGCTGCGTGGGGGCACCCCCCTTCCTCCCTTACACGGCCGCACCGTTATCCTCGTGGACGACGGCATCGCTACCGGCGCCACCCTTTTTGCCGCCATCCGCATGTGCCGCAACGGCAAGGCCGCCCGGGTGGTGGTGGCGGCGCCGGTGGCCGGGGCCGAGCAGGAAGCCGACCTGGCCCGCCAGGCCGATGAAGTGGTGATCCTGGAGCTCCCCGAGCTGTATTATGCCGTTTCCCAGGCTTACGGCTCCTTTCCCGAAATGCAGGACGAAGAGACGGTTGACTTTTTGAACAGGTGGCGGAACAATCACGCCGAATATCGCCGGCAACGCAAAGAGGGGCAATAAATTCCCGGCTACCGGAAAAGCACACCCGAAGAACGCTGCTGGTAGAGTTCTTTTTTCTTCCCCGGCTGCTGCACCGCCGTACCCGTGAACTGCACCCCCTGCACCTCCTCCACCACCACCGCCGGCCGGTAATCTTTCTTTTCGCAATCCAGGGAGAGCTTTACGCACCGCACCTCCCGGGCATGCCGCATATAGACCGCCCATGCCGGCAGCTCGCGGAACATGGAGAATTCGGGGTAGGCCGCCGCCCGTTCCACCACGCTGTCCCTGGTGCCGGGCGCCGCCCGGGCAAAGAAGGGATCGCCCCCGCCGGGATGTTGGATATCGATCTGTTCCAGGACGATGTCGCGGATGGGCGCACCCGGCAGTCCCGCCAGGATCACCGCCGGGGAAATATTCCGGGGCATGTCTTCAACCGGCCCTTCGTATTCGTACCCGGCATCGGGCTTGCCGGCCGCTATCTCCGCCTGTACATGGCGCACCCGTATGCGTTCCAGCCTTCCTTTTCTGCCACTTACCCTTTCGCCTATGCGCAAAAACAGCAGGTTGCCGGTGTTCACCACCTGCAGGCTGTCGGCCGTTACGTCCTCGATAAAGCCCCCGTCCACCGCTTCCAGGGCCAGGGCCGACCGGTAGGTATCGTACACCCGGATGTTACGAATGCGGATGCTTTGGAAACCGCCCAGCGAGGCGGTGCCCAATTTGATGGCGTTGGCGCTGGAGCGGAGGGTGCAGTCGCGGATGAGGATGTTGCGGCAAAGGCGCGCGGGGTCGTGCGACTTCAGGCAGATACCGTCGTCGGCGCTGTTGATATAGGCATGGGTCACCGCCACCGAATCGCAGTCCACCAGGTCGATGCCGTCGTTGTTCCAAAAGGCCCGGCTGTCGACGGTGATGCTGTCCACCCTCAGGTTGCGGCACTGGTCGTAGGTCTGCACCCAGGCGGCGGCGTTCCGCAGGGTCACGCCCCGCACCAGCGCCCGGCGGCAGGAGCGGAAGTACACCAGCATGGGCCGGATCTCCACCTCGGGCCGGTCGTTGCGAAACAGGTCCTTCACCAGGCCTTTGTGTACCAGGGCCACCGTCTGGCGCGCCACTTCCCGCCCCTGCCCGTCGATCACGCCCTTGCCGGTGATGGCGATGTTTTCCTGGTCGTGGGCCAGCACCAGGGCCGTATAGCCTTTGCGGTCGTAATCGAAGGGATTGGTCGCCCCCAGCAGCACCGCCCCTTCCAGCAGGTGCAGGGTAACGTTGCTTTTCAGGTGCAGCGAGCCGGTGAGGAAGCGGCCCACATCAAACACCAGCCGGCCACCGCCCTGCCCGTGGATGTAGTCGATGGCGAATTGAATAGAGCGGGTATTCAGGGTGCGCCCGTCGGAATGAATGCCGAACAGGGAGGCCGGGTAATCCTTTGCGCGGGCGCCAAAGGAGGCCTGGCAAAACAGGAAGAGGAACACAAGGCGGAGTAGCGGCACAGGAAAGATTTTAGGTTAATAAATCGTTACCGGTCCTACCAGCCCCTGCGACTGAAGGGGCTGCACCGCGCGGCCCTCGTTGGTCCAGAACCGGGCCACCGGGTCGCCGGTGAGGCTTTTGAGGTAATTGCCCAGGGTGGTCACGATCTTTATTTCCAAAAAATTCTGCCCGGGCCGCAGCATTTTTTTCACGTCGAAGATCCGGTGGCCGTACCACTTCGTTCCGGCCGGCTGCCCGTTGACCCACACTTCCGAAACCCCGAACACCCGGCCCAGGTTCAGCCATTCTTGCCGGCCCTCCGCCGGCAGCTCGAAGGAGGCCCGGTAGGTAACCGTCCCGGCAAACCGGGTCCACTCCTCCACTTCTTTGAGGTCTTTCAGTTCGGCAAACGCCCCGCTGATTACCGTACCATTCGTATGCCGCCCCGTTACCGACCAGGGTAGCAATGGCTGGATCGCCTGCGCCCCCCCTTTGGGTACGGGCCGGTAGAGCGGTCCTCTTCTTTCCTTATCAAAAACCAGCAGCTTCAGCTCGGCCGGTCCCAGGTCCAGGGTAAAGGAAGAAGCGTCGGGCGGCAGGCGTCCCCGGGTACCCGTCTCGGGGTCCCATAGCCAGGCCTGCTTTCCCGCGATCATTTCGGGCTCGGGGGTGATTACCAGGTGGCGGCCCTCCCGGGTAGATGAATTCATAAAAAGCAGCAACTCCGTGGCGCCCACCCGGTAGCGGGCCTGGGACACAAAGGGGTCGGGCGCGTCGAGGCGCACATAGGGTGCCAGGCCGTGCTGCTCCTGCACGCCTTTGTACCAGGCGGTCACGTCTTTGCCCGGCGGCGGCAGCAACAGGCAGCGGCGGGGAATGGCCTGCATCCGGGCCACGGCCTCCACTACCTCCCCGTCGCGCTGCAGGTGGTTGCTCCAGCCGGGCGCCTTGTCGGGAAAAGCCCCGATGCAGCACACCCGCCCCCCGGCGGCCACCAACTCCGCCAGCCGGGCGGCGGCGGCAGGCTCCAGGCTTTCCACCTGCAGCAGGAAGACCGTATGGTAGCGGCGGGGACCGTATCGCAAATAACCGTCACGGATAACCGACTGAGCGATCACGCCTTCCGAGATAAAGTCGCAGGCGCTGCCGTTGCGGTGGATCGCCTCCCACACCAGGGTTTGCCAGGGCGGGTCCATCAGGCCGGGAAAGGGGTCGTTCTGGGCGCCGTAGCGGCTCCACAGGTCGGCCGTGGCGGGCAGCACCGCCATGTCGGCAAAGGGCTCCGCCTGCTGCAGCACGGCCGAGAGGCGGGACCGGTAAGCGGTAAACAAAGGGAAATAGGGCCACCACGGATTGCGCTCGCTCAGGTAGGTGCCGTAGAGCACCCAGCCGGGAAAAGGCGCCTGGGGCGGCGCATAGTTGAAGCCGTGAAAAACCGGGTGGTTGGTGCCGGAAAGAATGCCCTGGTCGCCGGCGACCTTCATCAGCTCCAGGGTTTCGTTAAAGACCGAATGGATGTTCGTCAGCTCTTCGCTGCTGACCCGCTTTTTGCCCTCCAGCCGGGCGGCGGAAGACACCAACTTGTTGACCATGGTGTAGGCCCGCCCCTGGCGGTAGTCGTCTTCGCTCATCTCCGCCCCCAGGCCGGGCCGGATCCAGGTTTCGCCTTCGGGAATGTCGGGCGCCAGGCTGCCCTCCAGCGGGAAATATCCCCGGCCGTAGGCCTGCATGCGCGCCAGCAGCCCGTTTTGGCGGCACCAGCGGACAAACGGAAGCAGGAAGCGCTCGTGGATCAGCTCCGCCTTCGTCCGCTCGAAATCATAGCGCATGCGGCGGATCCTTTCCCCAAAAGCCGGACCGAACTCCGCCCCATGGTCGTACACCCAGGTATTGCCCATGGCCGTGATGCGAAACAGGATAAAGGGCAGCCAGGGCTCGAGGTCGTAGCCCCGGCGGCGGCGGAATTCGGCGGCCAGGTCGGCGCACCAGTTGGCGCCCTCCAGCTCGAGGCTGTCGGTAAACAAGGAACGAAAATGTTGGGACAGGGGCCCGAGCCGGGCGGTCAGGGTCCCGGACATGCGGTCGAGGTATTTGCGCACGGCCGCTTCGTTGTAGTGATCCAGCACGGGACCGGCGGCGCCGGGGGCGCCCTGGATCACTTCCATAAATCCCTGTACCCGCACCAGGGCATACAGCACATATTTTCCTTCGGGAATGCGGCATTTTATAGTGCCGGACGGCACCTGGGCCGACAGGTCGGTCGCCTCTTCGAGGCGGTTGATCCAGGCGGGCACCAGCAAAACGGACAGGACGTCCATTTTCCGGCCCGGGAAGGGAGAACTGATGGTGGGGTCCGCTTCCCGGCACAGCTCGTAGACCGACACCTCGTAGTCGAGGGGGCCCTGGAGCTTTTTGGTGCCGACGACCACCCCCTGCGCCCGTTCGTTTTCTGCCAGGAACTCCCCGCCAAAGGGCCAGCCCGAGCCCACGATGAGGTCGCAGGCCAGTCCCAGCTGCCGGGCTTCGGTACAGGCAAACCGCACCAGGTCCATCCAGCCGGGACTCAGCCAGGGAATCGCTTTGATCCCCAGGTCGGGGGTATTTGCAGGGAATTTGACCGGGTTGATCTCCACTCCGCCGATGCCGGCTTGTTGGAGCAGGCGGAGTTCGCGGGCCAGCTCGTCGCATTCCACCCGGTTGCCGTTCCACCACCAGCGGACAAAGGGGCGGTAGGCAGCCGGCGGGTGTTGAAACAGCGCATAGAGCGATGCCTCCGCTGTGGCGGGGGTTGCGGGCACCCGGGTGCGGAAAGCCAGGCCGGCCGCCGCCAGGGAACCCTGCCAGATAAAGGTTCTCCTATCCAAGAGGTTCTATTTACGGAATTGGGATTTCGGATGTCGGATTTCGGAAGCCTTGAAAGGAGAAGGAGTCTTACAGCCAACAAGGGTTCCGACATCCGACATCCGAAATAGCATCATCCTTCCCGGGGCGTATGCCTGGGCTGGCGGCCGGTGCGCAGGCGGTTGAGCTTGATCCAGTAGCTGACCGCACCGATGACCACGGCGCCCTCTCCCAGCATCGCCTTGCGGATCTCCACCCGTTCCAGGTGGCGCTCCAGCAGTTTGCTCAAAAGGGGATAGACGAGGTCGTACAGCCGGATGTTGGTGCCGCCGATGATCACCGCCTGGGGCTTTTCGGCCTGGATAAAGCCCCCCAGGAAGAACGCCAGGTTATTGCTGAACTCCACCAGCATCTGGTGCACCACCTTGTGGTCCTCGCCTTTGTCGAGTAGCTCGTTGACGCTCCTCACCTCTTCACCGCTCAGCTCGTGGTAGCGTCGTAAAAACCAGCGGGAGGACAGGTAGTCCTCGGCTATGCCTTCGGGAAAAAGCGAGGAACCGCGGTTGACATCCTCTGCCAGGCCGTTACGGCTGCGGGCGGAGCCCAGGCCGGCGCCCAGGGCCACGCCGATAACGTCCTTGTAGGAACGGGCGGCCCCATGGATCATTTCCCCGGCCAGGAAGGCTTCGGCATTGTTCCGCAGGCGGATGTTGTCCTTGTCGATCCGGAGCTTTTCCGCCAGGTATTCCTTGATGTTGAGGCCGAAAAGGGAATCGTATTTTTTCATGTGGCGGATCAGCGACACGCCCTCCTGGTAATTGAAGGGTCCGGGCAGCGCCATCCCCAGGCTGTTGAGGGGCACGGGACTTTTCGCGCGCACTTTTTCAATGAGGTCGTACCAGCTTTGCAGAATTTCCGCTGCCGGTCCCTGGGCGTCCACAGGAGCGCTCTCCATGGTTCCGGGCAGGAGGTTCTCGGTTTCCATATCCACTACTGCTGCCGTAATATGCGCGCCCCCGATATTCACCCCCAGGGCATAAGGCTCGTTTGCAGCGTTGTCAGTAGTTTCCATAAACAGGTGTATTAGTTGTGTCCAATTTCATTTCCAGCCGCAAATATCCAAATAAATCCGCCCGGAGCCTGCCCGACTTTTTCAGCGGGCCCTATTTACCGCCGGGCTATTCGCTGCCCGCCGGCCCCGGTTGTTTTGTCCTTTTCCGGTCCAAGATAGGGCACCCGGAATTAAAAAACAACGAGGGCCCGGGGGTGAGGCTACCCCACCGGCAGGAACACATCGAATACGGCGCCCTCGCCGGGCTTGCCGGTAGCCTCGATATAGCCGCCGTGGTTCTGGACGATCTTTTTGCAGATGGCGAGGCCCAGGCCCGTGCCCGGGTATTCGCTGCGGTTGTGCAGGCGCTGGAACAGTTCGAAGATCTTGCCCGCGTACTCCTGCTCGAAGCCGATGCCGTTGTCGCAAAACTGCAGGTGCAGGCAGCTGTCGCCCAGGCGTAGACTACCGGTGCCGGCCAGGCGGGCGGGCACTTCACGGGCCGATATCGTCACCACCGGCGGCGCTTCGGGCCGGCTGTACTTGACCGCGTTGCCGATAATGTTTTCAAACAGCTGGCGCATCTGGAACTCCACGCCCCGCACCCTTGGCAGGCGGTCGGCCACCACGGTAGCGCCCTTTTCGTCCAGGGAGGCCTTCAGGGAAAACTGGGCCTGCTCCAGCACCTCGTTCAGGTCTACCGGCGCCTGCTCTTCGCGTGCCATGTCCACCTTCGAATACGACAGCAGGTCGTGGATCAGGGCCCGCATGCGGGCGGCGGCGGTCAGGATCTTTTGGATCTTGCTGCGGCCCTCCTCACTGAGCGCCGGCTCGCTCGCCTCCAGCATATTGCTGAACGTCTGGATCTTGCGCAGGGGTTCCTGCAGGTCGTGGGAAGCGATGAAGTTGAAGGACGCCAGCTCCTCGTTGGTCTGTTGCAGCTCGATATTTTTTTCCTTCAGCTCTTTCTCCGCGGCTTTCAGGGCGGTGATGTCCAGGGCCATGCCGATGATCTGTTCGGGTTCGCCTTTGGCATTGCGCCGGAAGATGGCCTGGCGCGCATACAGGTGTCGGTAGTGCCCTTCGCGGTTGCGCAGGCGGAATTCGGTTTCCAGAACGGTGCCGTCGACGGCGGTTTTCAGGCGTTCGTGGTTTTCCTGCTCCCGGGCAATGTCGTCGGGGTGCAGGAGGTGCTGCATGATGCCCGGCCCCATTTCCTGGAGCTCCTTTTCGCTGAAGCCATGGGTGTCGAGCAGGCTTTTGTTGGCAAAGACATGGGAGCCCCGCATCAGGTCGAATACGTAGATCGAGATGGGCGCCAGCTCGCTGATATGGCGGTTGAAGGCATAAGCCTCCTGGAGGGCCTTATTGCGCAGGTGCAGGTCCATATTGGCCTTTTCCAGCTTTTTGGCGGCCTGGATGCGCTCGGTAATGTCGTGTCCCATCACCAGCAGGCCTTTCACCTGCTCCCGGCTGTCTTTCAGGGGAATGAAGTTGAACTCCTCCACCCGGCCGCCGGCACCGGCACATTCGTGCTTCAGGGTGGCGGTGCCGTTCAGCCCCGCCTCTACCAGCCCGATGCAGCCGTCCTTCAGCATGGAGGGAAGGAGGTCCGGCAGCTTTTTGCCCAGCACGTCGGCCTTTTCCAGTCCCAGCCGCTCGGCGCAGGGTTTGTTCCAGGTGGTGATGCGCTGCTCGCCGTCCACGGCAAAGATGGTATCGGTGCTGTTGTCGAGCAGGGTTTCGATCAGCTCGTTGCGGCGCTGCAGGTCCTGCTTCAGCAGTTCCTCTTCGGTGCAATCCTGGATGCTGCCGAACACCACCTCTTTTTCGCCAAAGGTTTGAAAGCCCCGGATGTAGCGTACGGAGCCGTCGGGCCGGAGGATGCGCAGGTGCAGCGGGGACACGTCCCCCCCTTCCCGGGTCTGGCGGCGGTAGTCCAGGAAGGTCTCCCGGTCATCGGGATGCACCTGCCGGTGGAACCAGTCGGCACAGGGGCTGACCGAGCCCGGCTCGACGCCGAAGATGCGGTAGAGGTTTTGCGAAAAGCTGAAGGCGTCGCTTTGCGTATCCCAGCGGAACGACCCCAGGCGGCCGGCCTGTTCGGCCTGCTCAAAGCGGATGTTGTTTTCCTTGAGCTGGCCCATGGCTTCCTTGATCTGGGTGATATCATGAACGAGCACGAGGAGGCCTTCCACCTCGTCCTCACCGTTTTTCAGGGGGATAAACCAGATCTCGGCGGTCCGGCGGTTGTGGAAGAAGGAGATCTCCTTGCAGAGGGTTTCCTTTCCCTGCAGGGCCGCCTCCATCAGGTGCAGCTTTTCATCGTCGAGCAGGCCGGGCAGCAGGTCGGTGATCTTTTTCCCCAGCACGTCTTCCTGGGTAAAGCCGTACATTTTTTCGCAGGCCCTGTTCCAGTGGGTCACCCGCAGCTCGGTGTCGTAGGCGGCGATCATGTCCACGTTGTTCTGCAGCATCAGCTCCATGAAGTTGGCCCGCTGGCGGGCCTTCTGTTCCAGCAGGTATTCTTCGGTCACGTCCTGCACCGTTGCCAGCAGGATGGGCTGGCCCTCCTCGTTGCGGATCAGGCGGCCGTTGGATTTGAGGTGGCGAAGGGCGCCGTCGGGGCGTACCAGGCGGAAGCGGGTGGAAAAGACCGCGTCGGCCTCCCGCTGTTCCTGCAGCAGGGCGGCTACCCGCCCGCGGTCGCCGGGGTGTACCAGCTCCAGGAAGGGCGCCAGGGAGGGCTGGCCCGGCGGGGCTTCCAGGCCGGCAAGGGTAAGCAGGTTTTTCGACCAATCCACTTTATTGGAAACGGTATTCCATTTCCAGGAACCGATGGTGCCCAGCTTTTCGGCCCGCTCCAGCAGCAGGTAGTTGCGGCGGGCTTCTTCTTCGGCCTGGCGGCTGTGGGACAAATATTTTTTGGAGAGGCGGAGCTGTTGCATGAGGCGGTAGAACACAAAGCCCAGGAGGGCCAGGGCCAGCGCCGACAGCAGGCCGGCATAGAGCGGCAGGGAGGCCTTGTAGCGGCTGCTGAGGGCGGTGCGGTCGTCGAGGAGCCGGGCTTCCAGGGCATCCATGCGCCCCAGCTGTACTTTGATGGCTTCCATGACCTCTTTTCCCAGCAGGAAGCCCCGGTAGGGTTCGCCTGGACTGATCAGCCCGTCCTGGTGGCGAGCCAGCATGCCTTCGAGCAATTGCAGGCGCCGGCTCACCAGCCGGCGCAGCGAGTCCACATTGGCCACCTGCCCCGGGTTGTCGCCCACCAGGGCGCGCAGGTGGTCGAGGTGGCTGTAAAACCGCCTTTTGCTGCTGTTGTATTGCTGCAGAAAGGAAGCGTCCTGCGACAGCAGGAAGCCCCGCTGGTCGGCCTCGGCCTCTTTAAGCTTGGAGAGGGTTTCGGCCAGGTTCAGCCGCACCACATGCGACTGGGTGACCCATTTTTCTGCCTGGTTCAGGTCGCGGGTCCTTTTGATAAAAAGGCCCGACAGGCCGCACAGCAGCACCACCGCCGCAAAAAACAGCAGTTTGGCCGGCGCCTTTTCCGCAGGCGAAAAGAAGGTCAGTTTCTCCATAAATTCATTTTTTCCGGGGCGGGCAGAACCTGCCGTCCGCTAAAAATAAGGCAAAGCACTGCAGTTTGTAACGCGAAACGACGAACGAAGGCTTTTTGCAGCTTAATGGGGAGCATTCCGGTGGTGGTACAATTGTTTCTGTACAGCTTACATGCAGATCCAAAAATTATTGAAGGCAGCCCTGGTCCTGCTGATCCTGATTGCCATTGTGGTCATTCTCGTATATGCCAAACCCTTCCTGGTGCCCCTGACCTTTGCGGCGCTGCTGGCCATGCTGCTGGTGCCCGTGGCCCGGTGGCTGGAGGGTAAGGGCGCCCACAAGGCCGTGGCGGCCCTGGCAGCGGTGCTGCTGCTGGTGGGCTTTTTTGCCGGCGTCTTCTGGCTCCTGGGCTGGCAGGTTTCCGACCTGGCCGGCGATGCCGGGCAACTGAAAGAGCAGGCGGGCGCCAAGTACCAGCAGCTCCGCACATTTATCTCGGAAAAAATGGGGATCCCGCCCGAAAAGCAGCAGCAGATGCTGAAGGAGCAGCAGGCGTCCTCGGCCGGAAAGACCAGCGGCTTCATCTCGGGCTTCCTCGCCGGGCTGGGCGGCCTGCTCACCAACACCATCTTGGTGCTGGTGTACCTGTTCCTGTTTCTTTTTTTCCGCGGGCATTTAAAACAATTTATCCTGCGGCTGGTGCCGGCCGACCAGCGGACCACGGCCCTGGACATCGTCCACAACAGCCAGCAGGTGGCGCAAAAATACCTGGGCGGCCTGTCGGCCATGATCGGCCTGCTGTGGGTGCTCTACGGCATCGGCTTTTCCATTGCCGGGGTCAAGAGCGCCGTGTTCTTTGCCATCCTCTGCGGCCTGCTGGAGATCGTGCCCTTTGTGGGCAACATCACCGGCACCGCCCTTACCCTGGCTATGTCGCTGGTGCAGGGCGGCGGCACCAACCTGGTCGTGGGCATCCTGGTAACCTACGGGCTGGTGCAGTTTCTCCAGACCTACATCCTCGAACCGCTGATCGTGGGCGCCGAAGTAAACCTCAATCCCCTGTTTACCATCCTGGCGCTGGTGGCGGGCGAACTACTGTGGGGCATCCCGGGCATGATCCTCGCGATCCCCCTGGCCGGCATCGTCAAAATTGTCTGCGACCGGGTGCCGCCCCTGCAGCCCTTCGGCTTTTTGCTGGGAGCCGAAAAGAAAAAGGAGGACAAGGGACTGAAAAAGAAAATAAAGGATTGGTGGAAAAAAGTGAAGGGATGATTCCGTTAAATTCGAACTTTCACCAAACCCCATTAACCCTCTAAAAATGACAACGGCAGAAAAAACACAGATCACGGTAGCCGCCACCATCCAGGCCCCGGTAGCAAAAGTCTGGGAATTCTGGACCACACCCGAACACATCCTCCGCTGGAACAGCGCTTCCGAGGACTGGCATACCACCAAGGCCGAAAACGACCTGCGCACCGGCGGCGCCTTTTCGTCCCGCATGGAAGCGAAGGACGGCAGCTTCGGCTTCGACTTCGGCGGCGTGTACGACGAGGTCCTCCCCAACGAACGCATTGCCTACACCATGGGCGACGGCAGAACGGTAACCGTTTCGTTTACCGCCAACGGGCAGGAAACTTATGTGGAGGAAACCTTTGATGCCGAGACCACCCACCCGGCAGACATGCAGCAGGCAGGCTGGCAGTCGATCCTCGACAATTTTAAACGGTATGCCGAATCCCATTAAACGGTAAAGGAGACTTTCTTGCCATCTTTTTTATGCGGCAGGCCAGGGGCAAACGTCCCTGGCTTTTTTTTCTGCCCGGCAAGTCCCGGTTTAGCCGGAAGGTGGTAGCTTTCCGCCGCCAATGCGCATCCAAATTGTAACATCATGAAAAGGATCATTGCCTTTCTCGCCTTGCTGGTTTCCCTGGCGGTGAACGCCCAGCCCCTGCGCCTGGCCGTTGCCGCCAACGCCCAGTTCGTAATAAAGGAGCTGCAGGCCGATTTTAAAAAGCGGACCGGCATCGAAACCGAGGCCATCATCGGCTCGTCGGGCAAGTTTGCCGCCCAGATCAAAAACGGCGCCCCCTACGATTTTTTCCTGTCGGCCGATATGGATTTCCCGGCCCAGCTGTATAAAGAAGGCTTTGGCGCCACCTCCCCTAAGGAATATGCACAAGGCAGCCTGATCGTCTGCAGCGCGTCGGCTGCCGACCTGAAAAACTGGCGTGGCCTGCTGCTGCAAACAAGTACGAACAAAATCGCCCTGGCCAACCCCGACCTGGCGCCTTATGGCAAAGCGGCCCGGCAGGCATTGCAGCAATACGGCATCTGGGAGAAAATAAAAACCAGGCTGGTCTATGGCGAAAGCATCGCCCAGGTAAATACGTACATCACCACGGGTGTGGTCCCCCTGGGCTTCACCACCGAATCGCTGATCCACGAATATGCCTCCAAAGGAAAATTACACTGGGCACGAGTGGAAGCAAAAGCCTATGACCCGATCCGGCAGGGCATGCTGGTGCTCAAGCACGCCCAAAAGGAGCGCTACCGGCAGGCGCTGAAGTTTTATAACTACCTGTTGTCGGCGCCGGCGCAAAAACTATTGCTTCACTATGGCTACCGCCTGCCTTCATAACCGAACGCTATGGATTGGAGCCCTGTCTGGCTAAGCATGAAACTGTCCCTGGTCACCACCGCCATCCTGCTGGTGACGGGGGTGCCCGTGGCCTACTGGCTGGCGGGCCGGGGCACGTGGGTAAAACTGGTGATCGAAGCCCTCATCACCCTGCCGCTGGTACTTCCGCCCTCGGTGCTGGGCTTTTACCTTCTGCTGGCCTTCAGCCCGCAGAACGCCCCGGGCCGGTGGCTCCGGGAGGCGCTGGACCTGCAGCTGGTGTTTTCCTTCGAGGGCCTGGTGGTGGCGTCCCTCCTGTACAGCCTTCCCTTTATGGTCAGCCCGGTAAAGTCGGCCTTCGCCCACCTGCCGCCTTCGCTTTCCGAAGCATCCTATACCATGGGAAAATCCCGGCGGGAAACCTTTTTCCGGGTGCTGCTGCCCAACATCCGCTATCCCCTGCTCACGGCCTGCATCCTCACCTTCGCCCATACGCTGGGCGAATTCGGCGTGGTGCTGATGATCGGCGGCAATATTCCCGGGGTGACCCGGGTAGCCTCCATCGCCATTTACGACGCCGTGGAAGGAATGGATTATGCACTGGCCGGCCAGTATTCGCTGTTGTTGTTTGCCTTCACCTTTGTGATCGTGATCGCCGTGTTCGCCCTAAACCGGCGGGCCGCTAAAAGTCCCCTGGAATGATCGAGATCGATATTACGAAACGCCTGCGCACCTACAGCGGGGCCGACCAATTGCGGGTAAAAACCACCATCGCCACCGGGCAGGTGACCGGTATCTTCGGCCCTTCCGGGTCGGGCAAATCCACTTTTTTGAAAATCCTGGCGGGGCTGGTGCAGCCCGAACAGGGCCTTATCCGGGTGCAAGGGGAAACCTGGCTGGATACGGCCGCCCGCATCAGCCTGCCGCCCCAGCAGCGGCGGGTGGGCTTCGTGTTCCAGGATTATGCCCTATTCCCCAACATGACGGTGGAGCAGCACCTGCACTACGGCACCCGGGATAACGGCTATGTACAGCGGCTGTTGCGCCTGGGCCGGATGGAAACCTTTGCCCATCACCGGCCCCGGCAGCTCTCCGGCGGCCAGCAGCAGCGGCTGGCCATCCTGCGGGCGCTGTCCACCCGCCCCGGCCTGCTGCTGATGGACGAGCCCTTCTCGGCCCTGGACCGCCACCTGAAGGGAGGCCTGATCCCCGAATTAAAGCAACTCCTTACCGAAGGGGGCACCACCTGCCTGATCGTGACCCACTACCCCACCGAAACCGAAGGTTTCGCCGACCATTCCTTTACCATGGAATAGACCCAAGCGGCTTCAAAACTGCAGCAGGAATACCGTGCCCGCTCCTACTTCCGACTGCACATGGATGGAGCCCCGGTGCAGGGCCATCAGCTGCCGGCACAGCGTGAGGCCGATGCCGGCGCCGCCGGGCTTGGTACTGAAGAAGGGAATAAAAATCTTTTCCTGCAGGTCGGCGGGGATGCCCGGGCCGTTGTCGCCCACCCGGATCCCTACGCGGCCGTGGGCAGCGGTGGCGGCGGAAAGGGTAAGGGCAGCCCCCGGCCGGCCGTGAACGGCCTCCAGGCCATTCAACAGCAGGTTGATGACCACCTGCTCCACCAGGTGGCGGTCCGCCTCCAGCGCCAGCGAAGGCTCGTTCAGGAAAACGGACAGCTCCACCCCTTTCTGCCGGCAACCGGGCTCCATCAGGCGGCAAAGGTCCTCGAACAGGTCGCGGACATAAAACCGCTGCCGCTCGGGCTGTGCCACCCGGTTCACGTGGCGGTAGGTTTCCGCAAACCGCGCCAGCCCCCGGCTGCGGTTCTTGATGGTATGGATGCCCGTTTCAAAATCCTCCACCAGGGCGGGCGGGAGGCGTTCCTCCTTCAGCAGGGCGATGCTGCCTTCCAGGGTTTCGGCCAGCGAGGTGATAGGGGTAATGGAATTCATAAGCTCGTGGGTCAGCACGTTCAGCAGCTTTTGCCAGGCCCGCGCTTCCGACTCCTCCCAGGCATCATGAATATTTTGAAAGGCCACGATGCGGAACGAGCGGCCGCCGGTGGCAAAAGTGGTGGCGGACAGCAACACCTTGCGGGCCGTTTGCTCGATGGGGATCGCCACCACCCGCGTCTCTCCTGCCGGCAGCGACACCACCTGTTCGTACAGGTCGTTGTTGCGGCGGGCAAAGGCCGCGATGTTTTTGAGGTAAGGCACCTGCAGCATTTCCTTCAGCGGTTCGTTCATCAGGGCTACCTCCCCGCTTTCCTGCTCGTACGACAGGATGCCCGTGCCCACCATTTCCAGCACTTTTTGCAGGTACCAGTAGTGCCGGTCCTTTTCGCGGGCCAGCTCGCGAAAGCGGGCGCTGAGGTCGTTGAACCCTTCGTGCAGCGCTCCCAGGGCTGGATCGCCGTTCGGCGCAAAATGGCGGGTAAAATCGCCGTAGCGGGCGGCGGCGGCAAACTCACTAAGACCGGTAAAGATCCGCTGGTAGCGCCTCCAGGCGCTCCAGGCCGTATACCCAAACAACACCGCCGCCGCTGTAGCAGCCAGGCACTCCCCTTTGGCCAGGTACCAGCCGGCCAGGAAAGCGGCGGCGCCGGCGGCCAGCAGGGGCAGAAAAAAACGGAAACGGACCTTTGGCGTTCGCTGCATCAGATATCGTATTTGTCCAGGCGGCGGTAAAGGGCGGTGCGGGTAAGGCCCAGCTCCCGGGCGGCCTGGGTGATGTTGCCCTTGTTTTTTTCGATGGCCCGCAGGATGGCGTTGCGCTCCAGCAGTCCCAGGTTGGTCTCCGACAGTTGCGGCCGGGCAAATTCGGCTTCCAGGGGCGAGAAAAGGATGTCTTTTGCCTGCAGCAGGCTGCCCTCCGCCAGGATCACGGCCCGCTCGATGGTGTACTGCAGTTCCCGCACGTTGCCGGGATAGGAATAGCGCAGTAGCTTGTCCGCCGCGCCTGCATCCAGCTCAAAGAGCGGCTTGTGGTATTTGCGGGCGTAGAGCTCGCTGAAATGGCGGGCCAGCAGCAGGATATCCTCCCCCCGTTCGCGCAGGGGCGGCACCGTTATTTCCACCGTATTGATGCGGTACACCAGGTCCTTGCGGAAGCGGCTTTCGTTGGCCAGCTCGCGCAGCGGCACGTTGGTGGCGCACAGCAGGCGGATGTCCACGGGGCGGGGGTGGTTGGAACCCAGGGGCGTCACCTGCCGGTTCTGCAGCACCGTCAGCAGCTTGGCCTGCAGGGGCAGGGAAATGTTGCCGATCTCGTCGAGGAAGAGCGTGCCGCCACCAGCCGCCTCGAACCGCCCTACACGTTCCTCACGGGCATCCGTAAACGCACCTTTTTTGTGGCCGAACAGTTCGCTTTCGAACAGGGTTTCCGACAGGGCGCCCACGTCTACCTTCACGAACGGCGCCTGCGCCCGCAGCGACTGCCGGTGGATGGTCTTGGCCACCAGGTCCTTGCCCGTGCCGTTCTCACCCAGCACCAGGATGTTGGCCTCGGTAGGCGCTATTTTGCTGATCTTGTAAAACACCTCCTGCATGCCTTCCGAGGTGCCGATCAAATCGCTTTCGGCCTTCTTTACAGCAGGAGCGCCGGCGGCCGCACCACTCTTACGGGAAAGGGCTTCGCGCAGCGTTGCCAGCAGCTTGTCGTTGTACCAGGGTTTGACCACGAAATCCAGGGCGCCTTCCTTCAGGGCCCTTACCGCCAGCTCGATCTCGCCGTAGGCGGTGATCATGATCACGCCGGTACCGGGCCGCAATTCGCGAATCCTGCGCAGCCAGAAAAAGCCTTCGTTGCCGTTGGTCACGGCGCTTTTGTAGTTCATGTCCAGCAGCACCAGGTCGAAGTGCTCGGAATGGAGCAGGCCGGGGATCCGCTCGGGGTTCTTTTCGATGTGGAGGTCCCCCACCTGGGTTTTCAGCAGCAGCCGGAGGCTGGTGAGCACATCGGGGTCATCGTCGATGACCAGTACGACAGCATTCTTGAGTTGCATGGGCTAAAAAATTTTTCCGGCAGCGTCCCGCTACTCCAAACTGCAAGTATACCACTTCCCCTCTTTCCCGCAAACCGGCACCGGAAGCCCGGGTGTATCAAAACCGGACACCGGTTGTCCGGAAACGGACAACACGTTCACCGGGCAACACAACAAACCACTGGCAATGAAGCCCTTGCATTTCCGGCATCATCCTGTAGGCACCAGAGGCGCAACCAAACCAAATATTTCAGCAATGGACATCGTGCTTCCGAAAAAGAAATGGGGCAAAAAGAAGTGGGCACTGGCCGGCGGCCTGGCGGTGCTGGTCCTGGGCACCGCCTGGGGCTTCCTGTTGTCGCCGGCCCACAGCCGCGCCTATGTGCCCCGAAACCGGGTCACCATCAGCACTGTCAGCCGGGGCCCTTTTGGGGAATACATCCCGGTCAACGGCATCGTGCTGCCCCTGGCCAGCATTTACCTCGATGCCCTGGAAGGCGGACGGGTGGAGGAACGCTACGCGGAGGACGGCGCCCTGCTGCAAAAAGGAGCGCCCATCCTGAAGCTGGCCAACACCGACCTGGAACTGAGCCTGGTGAACCAGGAAACGGCGGTCTTTAACCTGCTGACCCAGATGCAGATCTCCCGCAACGCGGCCCGCCAGAACAGCATCAGCCGCCTGAACCAGATGGCGGAGGCCGAACACGCCTGGAAGGAGGCGGAACGGGTGTACCGGCAGAACGAGCGGCTGGTGGTGAATGGGGCGGTGAGCCGCCAGGAATTCATGCAATCGCAGCTCACTTATGACTACTGCCTGAAAAAAAAGCGGCTGACCAGCCGGGTGGTCCGCGAAGATTCGCTGGCGGTGCAGGAAGAAGAGCGGCAGGCACGGCAGTCCTACCAGCGCATGCAGAACGCCCTGGCCGTCTTTCGCCGCAAGGTGGAGGACCTGGTGGTGCGGGCGCCCGTCAGCGGCCAGCTGACCTCCCTGGACGCCGAGATCGGCCAGAACAAGAACAAGGGCGAACGCCTCGGCCAGATCGACGCCACCAATGGCTTCAAGGTGCGGGCCGACATCGACGAGCACTATATTTCCAAAATATTTACCGGCCTGGAGGCCACTTATACCTTTAACGGGAACAGCTACCCGCTAATAATCAAAAAGGTGTTTTCGCAGGTGACCAACGGCCTGTTCCAGGTGGATATGGCGTTTGCCGGCAAGGTGCCGCCCGCCATCCGGCGGGGACAGACCCTGCAGGTGCGGCTGGCCCTGGGCGACGAGCAGCCGGCGGTACGGCTGCCCCGCGGCGGCTTTTACCAGCAGTCCGGCGGCCTTTGGGTATTCCGGCTGTCGGAAAAAGAAGGCAAGGCCTACCGGGTGCCCGTCCAACTGGGACGGCAAAATCCCGACTTTTACGAAGTGATCGGCGGCCTGCAGCCGGGCGACCGGGTAGTGACCTCCGGCTATGAAACTTTTTCCCAGGTACAGGAGCTGGTCCTGGAACCAAACCAGTAAGCCCTGTAAAACAAAAACCATTCGTGCATATGATCCAGATTACCGAACTCAGCAAACACTTCCGCACCGAGGAAGTGGAAACCATCGCCCTCAACGCCGTTTCCCTGGAGATCGGGGAAGGCGAATTTTTAGCCATCATGGGCCCCTCGGGCTGCGGCAAGTCCACCCTGCTCAACATCCTGGGCCTGCTGGACACGCCCGGAAAAGGCAGCTACCGGTTTCGCGGAACCGAAGTCGCCGGCCTGTCCGAACAGCAGCGGACCTCTTTGCGCAAACAAAACATCGGCTTTGTCTTCCAGAGCTTCAACCTGATCGACGAGCTGTCTGTCTACGACAACGTGGAGCTGCCGCTGATCTACAACCGCACGCCGGCCCGCGAACGCAAGCAGCAGGTAGAGGCCGTGCTGGAGCGGATGCAGGTCGCCCACCGGCGGCACCATTTCCCGCAGCAGCTCTCCGGCGGGCAGCAGCAGCGGGTGGCCATTGCCCGGGCCGTGGTGCACCGCCCGCGGCTGATCCTGGCCGACGAACCCACCGGCAACCTCGACTCGGCCAACGGCACGGCGGTAATGCAACTGCTGACGGAGCTGAACGAAGAAGGCACCACCATCGTGATGGTCACCCACAGCCACCAGGACGCCCGCTACAGCCACCGCATCCTCCGGATGCTCGACGGGCAGACCGTTATGGAAACCCTGGCCGTATAACCGAATCGAACCACGCCACCGCACAAACGAATTTTGATGCAGCTGAAACAAATCTTCCACCGGCTCGGCCGGCAAAAAGACCTGACCCTAATCAGCCTGGGCGGACTGACCCTGGGCTACATTTGCTTTTTCCTGATCCTCTCCTACTGCCGCTATGAACGCAGCTTCGACCGCTTTCATAAAAACGGCGACAACACCTACCGGGTGGCGTACAAACGCTTCAACCAGGAAGTAATGGAATACGAAACCGCCAACGGTTTTTACCCCGAAGGCCGGTACCTGCAGGAAAACGTTCCCTCGATCGTGAACCATACCACCCTTGCCCGTAATTACAACCTCACCATCGCCTCAGAAAGCGCAGGCGGCCAGCAGGTGTTCTTCAACGAAGAGAAAACCTATTTTGCCTCCAGCTCCTTTCTTTCGGTCTTTTCCTTTCCCCTGCTGAAAGGCAATCCCCGGGACCTGGACAAACCCAATACGGTCTTTCTGACCGAGAGGGCCGCCCAAAAATATTTCGGCTCCGCCGATCCCATCGGCCGTACCCTGAAGGTGAACGGCCGGGATACCTATGCCGTGGCCGGCATCCTCCAAAACCCGCCCTCCAATACCCATCTGCGGTTCGACTTCCTGTTTTCGCTCACCACCCACCTGCATAAGCTGGGCGACTGGATCAACAACCACTGGTACGGCTACGACCTGTTTTATACCTACATCCAGCTGAAGGAAGGGGCCGACCCGGCATCCGTTCAGCAGATGCTGCCCGTGATGGTGGAGAAGAACTACGGCGAGCAGCTGAAAGGAGCCAGTAAGCGGGATGAATTCTTCCTGCAGCCCCTGGCGGACATCCACCTCCATTCCAGCCTGGAGTGGGAGACCGAAAAGCCGGGCAACGGCGAGGCCATCCGCATCCTGCTGTATTTTTCGGTCTTTGTGCTGCTGATCACCTGGATCAACCACATCAACCTCACTTCCGCCCAGTCGCCCGGCCGGGCCCGTGAGGTGGGCGTGCGCAAAACGCTGGGCGCCTCCCGGGGGTTGGTTATGGGCGAACTGGCCGGGCAGTTTGCCGCCTTGCCCGTGCTCAGCCTGCTGGCTGCCGCCCTGTTGCTGGCCCTGGCCAGCCGCCTGCCGGCCGCATCGGCTTTTTTCGCACCGGAAGTGCTAACCGACGCTGTCTTCTGGGGCATCATTGCCGCCGTGGCGGTGGCGGGCATCCTGGCCACCAGCCTGCTGCCGGCCCTGCCCTTGTCGCGCTACCTGCCGGCCGACGTGCTCAAGGGGCGCCTGGCCCCTACCTTCCGGAACCTTTTTTTGCGCAAGGCGCTGCTGGGCTTCCAGTACGTCGTGTCCTTTATCCTCATCACCGGCGCCCTCCTCATCCACAACCAGGGCACCTACCTGCTGAACAAGGACCGGGGGCTGGACAACAGCTCGGTGGTGGCAATCCGCTTTCCCAAAGTGCTCGATTCCACCCTGGATACGAAGGAGCAGGCGGCCCTGTTTCGGGATAAGGTACGCCCCCTGCCCTGGGTAAAGGATTACACCGCCGCCACCGACGTGCCCGAACAGGAGATCGAGAACTTTGGGTCGATGTACCGGCGCGAAAGGGGCAAGGTGGATGAAAAGGCGTATTTCCGCGTGGGGGCCGACGACAATTATTTTCGCTTCTTCAAGGTACGGCTGGTGGCCGGCCGCTTCCTGTCGCAGGACATCAAATCCGACGAGCTGGGCGTGGTGCTGAACGAAAGCGCCGTCAAAAAGCTGGGCTACGACCGCCCCGAAGACGTCATCAACCTGCGGGTGGGGTCGGGGAAAAAGGAAAGGACCGTCGTGGGCGTGGTGCAGGACTTTCACTACCGGTCCATCAAGGTAAAACCCGTGGCCACCATGTTCAACTACCAGCAGAAGGGGTTGAGCTATTTTGCCGTAAAACTGTTTCCCGGCGATGCGCAGGTGCGGGAGCACCTGGAGGTGCTGCGGGGGATCTATGGGGCGCAATTTCCCGGTAACCCTTTTGAATATTTCTTCCTCGAGGAAGCCATGAAAAAAGACCTCCGCGCCGACCTGGACTTCGCCAACATTTTTGGCGCCTTTTCCCTTTTGTCCATTCTTATTTCACTGACAGGGCTGCTGGGACTGGTGATCATCAGCCTGAACCAAAGCGTGAAAGAGCTGGGCATCCGCAAGGTGATGGGGGCGGGATTTGGCGATATCGCCCTGCTGGTGGCGAAAAAGTTTGCTCCTCCCCTGGCCATAGCACTATTGGTGGGCATCCCGGCCTCGGTCTGGGGTTTTTCCTGGTGGATCAGCACGTATTACATTTACCACATACCCGTCAGCTGGCATTATTTCGCCGTGCCCACCCTGTTCCTGACCGTCCTGGCGGTCCTAGTCATTGCCTTCCAGGTGTACCGGGTGTACCACCAGAAAGCCATCATTGCATTAAAGTACGAGTAAACGGTTGTAGCTGGCCGTTAGCACTCCTGCTTTAGGCCTGTCCACGTACCCCGGAATTGTATTCCGGGGAAGTTCACTTCATCCTAAAAAAATGATAGGTCGAACCGTCCTTACCCGGAATGCAATTCCGGGGTACGTGGTCCTGCTCTAAGAGGACGATGCCCGGCACTACAAAGCTTCTTATGCGTTCAAAGAGGCAATGCCCTTAACTTTAGGGCCTATGGCCCTTTCCACCTTTGCCTTAAAACATTTTTTTGCAGCTGCGGTGCTGGCGGCAATGATTTCCTGCTCGTCTATTGGAGTCAAGGAGTCCGGTAAACACGAAGCAGATGCTACCGCCCTTGCTAAAGACACGCTTGAAGCCTTCGAGAGCTTTAATAAGCGCTTTCATGCCGACTCCGCTTTCCAACTTTCCCGCATCGCTTTTCCTCTTCAAGGAAAGTCGATAGAAGGCAATGAACAACACGCATGGACCCGCCAAAACTGGCATTTTTTGAAACAGCCGGTAAACGAACAGGGTGCCCCTCCGGGGTACCGCCGCGGCCTGAACCGGACCGACTCCACCGTGACGGAAAAACTCTGGATCGAAGACAGTGGAATGATGACGGAGCGGCGCTTCGAACGCAAAGGAAATAAATGGTTCCTGACCTATTTTGAAGATGTAAACCTGTAGGTGGGCGCTTCTTTTGCCCCTTATTTCCCTCCCAGCAGGTTTACCAGGTCACGCTTCGTAAGGGATTTGAAAATGGACGCGTCGGTGCGCACCAGGCCTTCTGCCAGCTCTCGCTTGGTGGTCTGCAGCTTCAGCATCTTTTCCTCGATGGTACCGGGACAGATGAAGCGGACGGCCACCACGTTGTTGTGCTGCCCGATACGGTAGCAGCGGTCGATGGCCTGGTTCTCCACGGCGGGGTTCCACCAGGGATCCACCAGGTACACGTATTCCGCCTCGGTCAGGTTCAGGCCCGTCCCCCCGGCCTTCAGGCTCACCAGGAACACCCGTACGTTCTCGTCCGTCTGGAAATTCGTGACCGCCGCTTCGCGGTTGCGGGTGCTGCCGGTCAACAGCTCGTAGCCGATGCCCCTTGCGTCCAGTTCCTTCCTTATCAACTGCAGCATGGATACGAACTGCGAAAACACCAGTATCTTGTGGTAAGGCGCCTTGTTCTCTACCTGCTCCAGCAGGGTGCCGATCTTGGCCGAGGTATCGCCATACAGGGTTTCATCCTGCAGCAGCAGCGGCGAGTTGCAGATCTGCCGCAAACGCGTAAGCCCCCGCAGCACGTGCATGCCGCTTTTGGGTAAATCCTCCTCGGATTTCGATTCCAAAAAGTCGCGCAGCTCCTTTTCATAGCGCTCGTAGATCTCCCGTTGGGCCGGCCCCATTTCGCAGTACTGCACCATCTCCGTTTTGTCGGGCAGCTCGGTGGCCACCTGGGCCTTGGTGCGCCGCAGGATAAAGGGAGCGATCCGCTGCTGCAGCTCGCGGGCCCGCCGGCTTTCTTTGAAATTGTCGATGGGGTTGGCGTACACGTCGCGGAAGTAGCGCTTGTCACCCAGCAGTCCCGGGCAGGCAAAGGACAGTTGGCCGTACAGGTCAAAGGTGTTGTTTTCCAGGGGCGTGCCGGTGATCACCAGCCGGTTACGGGCCTGCAGCAGGCGGGCGGCCCGGTAGCGCTGCGAATCGGGGTTTTTGATGTTCTGCGACTCGTCGAGGAAGATATAGTTGAAGGTGTATTTTTTCAAAAAATCCACGTCGGACAGCAGGGTGCCGTAGGAGGTCAGCACGAGGTCGTACGCGGCAAAGGCGGCCGTGTTGCGCGCCCGCTGCGGGCCGTATTGGGTAACTATTTTTAGCGAGGGGGCGAACTTCCGCACCTCGGCCTGCCAGTTGAAAATCAGGGAAGCGGGCGCCACCAGCAGGTTGGCGGCGCCGGGCATTTTCTGGCGCTGCAGCAGCACGAACGCCAGCACCTGTACCGACTTGCCCAGGCCCATGTCGTCGGCCAGGCAGCCGCCGAAATTGAAGTGGTCGAGGAAGGCCAGCCAGCTCAGGCCCTGGTGCTGGTAGGGCCGCAGCTCCGCCGTCAATCCCTCGGGCAGGGGCACCTCTTCGATCGCCTCGAACCGCGACAGCTTTTCCTGCAGCAGCGCCAGCTCCGACAGCACCTGCGGGTCGAGGAAGTGGGGGTCGTAGAGTTCCTCCACGGCGGCATAGTTGATCTTGGGGGTCCGCAGCAGATCGGCGGGCAGCACCTCCCCTGCCTGGAACCAGGCGGCAAATTTTTCCATCCACTCCAGGGGCAGGATGCCCTGCGAGCCGTCGTCGAGCTGCACGTAGCGGCTGCGGTTGCGGACGGCTTTCTGCAGCTGCTTCAGCCCCGCCTTCTTGCCGCCGAAGCGCACGCTGATGTCGGTATCGAACCAGTTGATGCCGCTGCGCACCTGCACGGTCACCTTGGCCTTGTGGGGATTGAGTTTGTTGCCTTTTAATTTGTTGAAGCCGTAAATGGCAATGCCGCCCTGCTGCCAGGCGTCAAAGGCTTCCAGGAACCAGTCCTCCGCCAAAAAACGGTCGCGGTGCAGGTAAAAATAAGGCAGCTCCTCCTCCAGCTGTTCGGCAAACAGGGGATGCTGCCGCAGGAGCAGTCCTACGAAGGCGTCCTCCGCCGCCGTATCCCGGGGCAGGAAAAATAGGTTGCCCGTGGCATCGGTGGCCTGCACCTGGCGGCGGGAAAAGACCGGCACTTCCACGGTGCCGTACTTCACTACCGGCTCCAGCAGGATGTAGTTGTCCATATCGGATAGGTAGAGGATGCGTTCCACGGAGGCCGTAAGACCGGCCTTCACCGCCTGCTCTTTGGTAGCGGGCTGCAGCCAGGTGTAGCGCACGGGAACGCGTTCGCCCAGGCCGTCGAGAACCTCCTTGCGGAAGGCTTCGAATTTCGATTCGTGGATCAGCAGGCTGTAGTGGTGCTGCCGGAAAAACTCCACCAGCTTCAGCAGGTGAAAGGTGGCCGGGAGGTATAAAGTATCCTGGTAACGGAGAAAATAATCGTAGCAGAGGGGCAGCTCGGCCAGGTCCAGCACCTGCTGCTGCAGGCGCACCTGGGCGGTGGCTTCGTAAAAGGAGCCCCTGCGGTTTACCTTTACCGTTAGCTCCTTCAGCAGGGGAGCCATTTTTAGTTCCTCCAGCGCGGCGGCAACGATATTGTCCGACCCTTCCTGGTTATGGCCAAAGAACTGCAGGCCGCGGGGATTTTTCACGACCGCCTTCAGGGCTTCGAGGCCCTGGGCCGTTTTGGGGGTGGTGTGGTTGTTTCGAAACTGGCAGAGGCCGGTAAAAAACTTGATTTCGGCCCCATCCGAAGCTTTCCACAGAAAATCCTGGGGCTCCAGGAGGCGTAACGGATTGCGGAGCTTTGCTTCCCGGGTGGTGGCGCCCTCGAACAGGTCGAGGCACAGGTGGTGGTAAAAGCGGTGCTGCCGCAGCACTACCCCTTGCAACAGGCCGGCCGGCAGCGGTCCCTCCGTCCGCGGCAGCGCCGGGGCGTCGCGGAGCACCTGCTGCTGCAGCGCCCGCGTCGTATCACTGGTAACGGCAAAGAGGTTGACGGCCCGGGGCCGGATACCGAGTTTGTTGCCTTCGTAGGCCAGCACGAAAAATTCGTCGGGATCGGGCTCGTGTTGCAGGCCGTAGGGGGTGGCGAACTTCCGCAGCGCATCGTGGCGCTGGCGGTCGTCGAAGAACAGGCGCAGGTCGTTGCGGGTAGTGAGCTGGTACAGCACCCGGGCGCCGTGTTCGCAAAGCTTGCCCGTGGGGCCGTTGCACGAACAGGCCAGGTGCAGGTCCTTTCCCTGGCGGCGCAGGTGTACCCGGAAAGCCTCGCCGGCGGCAGCCTGCAGTTCGAAGGTGGCGGCATGCAGCCCGATTTCCTCCGGCTGTATCCGCACGCTGTCCCGGCTGTCGGGAAACTGCCAGGAGGGGCATTGCCGCCGGATAAAGACTTCGTTCACCCCGGAAATCTCGAGGTTATGAAATACCACGCTCAAGGATCGGATGGATTTAGATGATGAACCGCTCCCCGGTCTCGTCGGAGACCAGAGGAGCGGTTTTAGTAGCGGTTAACTGGCCAAAACCTTGATGATCTTCATCCAGTCTTCGCTGATCTTGCCTTTTTTCTTGCCCACCTCGTCCAGGGGAATGTAGTTCATGCGGTTGTTCAGGATGCCGACAAACACATTGTGGCGTCCTTCCAGCAGGCATTCCACGGCATGGTAGCCCATGCGGCTGGCGATCAGCCGGTCGAGGCAGGAAGGCGAGCCGCCCCGCTGGATGTGGCCCAGGATGCAGACCCGGGTGTCCATCTGCGGCAGGCGCTTGCGCACCACCTGGGCGATGGTTTCGGCCCCGCCGAACTCGTCGCCTTCGGCCACCACGATGATATTTACGAGCTTTTTGCGGCGCTCCTTTTCCTGGAGTTCGGAAATAATGTTGTCCAGGTCGGTTTTGCGCTCCGGTACCAGCACGCTGATGGCACCGGTGGCGATGCCCGAGTGCAGGGCGATGTAGCCGGCGTCGCGGCCCATTACTTCCACGATGAAGAGGCGGTCGTGGGCGTCGGCGGTATCGCGGATCTTGTCGATGGCTTCTACGGCGGTATTGACGGCCGTGTCGAAGCCAATGGTGAAGTCGGTGCCGGCAATGTCTTTATCGATGGTGCCGGCCAGGCCGATGACGGGGATGTCGTACTCCTTGCTCAGGGCCATGGCGCCTTTGAAGGAGCCGTCGCCGCCGATGACCACCAGGCCGTCGATGCCGCGGGCCTTCAGCACGTCGTAGGCCTTTTTGCGGCCTTCGGGGGTATAAAATTCCTTGCAGCGGGCAGTTTTGAGGACGGTACCGCCGCGCTGGATGATGTTGGCCACAGAGCGGGACTCCATTTTGAACAGGTCTTCTTCAATGAGGCCCTGGTAGCCCCTCATGACGCCATACACCTCCAGTCCGTGGTACAGGGCGGTTCTGGTCACAGCCCTTACGGCTGCATTCATGCCGGGAGAATCGCCCCCGGAGGTCAGTACGGCTATACGGTTAACTTTCTTTTGCATTGCTTCTGTAATTTCTTGAACCTGATTGGTTTAGCTAAAAATCCCCTGCTTTGGGCAAAGGAGGAACCGTCCTGATGGGAAACAGGACAGTTCTGCCGCAAAGAAAGTGGTTTTGTACGTGCCGCAGATGATTTGCATTTACTTTTTCACTGTTGTTCGTCAGGCTGTCTTTACTTTTGGCCAAAATACTTTTATGGGAATAGCAGACATCCTGTTTCAAAAAAAGAAAGAATTAGCCGCCGCCAACCTGAAAGCGGGCCAGGAATTCCTTGAAGCCAACCAACAAAAGCCCGGGATCGTAGCCCTGCCCAGCGGCCTGCAATACGAGGTCATCACCGAGGGTACCGGCGCAAAGCCCGGCGCTACCAGCAATGTGACCTGCCACTACCACGGCACGCTGATCGACGGCACCGTGTTCGACAGCTCGGTTCGCCGCGGCCAGCCGGCCACCTTCCCGCTCAACCGCGTGATCAAAGGCTGGACCGAAGGCCTGCAGCTGATGCCCACCGGCAGCAAATGGCGCTTCTTTATCCCGCCGCACCTGGGCTATGGCGAACAGCAGGTGAGCGCCCAGATCGGCCCCAACAGCACCCTCATTTTCGAAGTGGAGCTGATCGCCATTAGTTAATAATGCCGGGAACCGGCGCCTCCGGCCCAAAATGGCACGGGAATTTCACCTCCGAAGCCATGGCAACAACACGAATGTACCCCCGGGAGGGCGCCCCTACCCGGCGCGGCTTGAGAGAGGTGGAACTCCTGGCGAAACTGATGGACGCCCAGTTCCGCATTCCCGGCACCGACATGCGGTTCGGGCTGGACGGCATCATCGGCCTCATACCGGGTGCCGGCGACCTGTCCACCTTTGCCGTCTCGTCTTATATGCTGTGGATCATGGCCCGTAACGGGGCCAGCGGGAATATATTGGCCCGGATGGTTCTGAACGTGCTCATCGATACGGCCCTTGGTTCCATCCCGCTCATCGGCGACCTGTTCGACTTTGCCTTCAAGTCCAATATGCGCAACCTCCGCCTGATGCAGGAACACTACCAGGAAGGACGCCACCGCGGCGGCGCCTGGAAAGTGGTGGTCCCCTTAATGCTGGTCCTGCTCCTGGTGATCGCGGCCATCGTTTTTTCCGTTTATAAACTGCTGGCAGCCATTTTTTAGTCAAAAGGGTCTTGCGACCCTTTTGCTTTCTTTGACCCCCTGACTTTCCCAACTATGGACCATCTGCACACGAAAGCCTATCGCAACGACTTCGTTACCACTTTTCCCGGCGACCAGAGCGGCGACCTCAGCCCGCGGCAGACGCCGGGCGTCCTGTACAGCAAGGCCCTGCCCACCCCGGTAAAGGAGCCCCGCCTGCTGGCCTGGTCGGCCGACCTGGCGGAACAACTGGGCATCAGCGCCCCCGCTGCGGAGGACGTCAACATCCTGGGCGGCAACCTCGTCACCCCTTCCATGCAGCCCTATGCCGCCTGTTATGCCGGCCACCAATTCGGCAGCTGGGCCGGCCAGCTGGGCGACGGCCGGGCCATCACCCTGGGCGAATGGACGGCCCCGGACGGCCAGCCCTGGGAGCTGCAGCTGAAAGGCGCCGGCCCCACCCCCTACAGCCGCCGGGCCGACGGTCGGGCGGTGCTGCGCTCCTCGGTCCGCGAGTACCTCATGAGCGAAGCCATGCACCACCTGGGCGTGCCCACCACCCGGGCCCTCGGCCTGGTAACCACCGGCGACCCGGTGCTGCGGGATATGTTTTACGACGGCCACCCGGCCTTCGAGCCCGGCGCCATCGTGATGCGGGTAGCTCCCTCCTTCCTGCGCTTCGGCAACTTCGAAATGCCGGCGGCCCGGCGCGAAACCGCTAACCTGGAGCGACTGACCGACTGGACCATCGCCCGCTTCTTCCCGCACCTGCAGGGCAAGGACCGCGTGCTGCTGTGGTTCCAGGAAGTGGTGGAACGCACCGCCGCCCTGATGGTGGAATGGCTAAGGGTGGGCTTTGTGCACGGCGTGATGAATACCGACAATATGTCCATCCTGGGCCTGACCATCGACTACGGCCCCTACTCCTTCCTCGACGATTACGACCCCAGCTTTACGCCCAATACCACCGACCTGCCGGGCCGCCGCTACGCCTTTGGCCGCCAACCGTCCATCGGCCTGTGGAACCTGGGCTGCCTGGCCGGCGCCGTTTCGGCCCTACTGCCCGGCACCGACGAACTGGAAGCGATCCTGGACGGCTACCAGGAGGTGCTGCTGGAAAAATATTACCTGATGATGGCCAACAAGCTGGGACTGAACGAGCTGCTGGAAGAAGACAATGAGCTGTTCGCAAACTTCGAGCGGGTCCTGTCTACACTGAAGCCCGACATGACCATTTTTTACCAGCTGCTGACCGACCTGCCCCCGGACCTTTCCACCGAGGAACAGGTAGGGACGCATTTTGCCCCCAGCTTTTACAAAGAGCCCGATGCGGCCGGCCGCGCAGCGCTGTTCCAGCTGGTACGGGAGTATGGCGAACGCCTGCTGCTGAATACCTGTTCACGGGAGGAATCGGTGCTGCATATGCGAAAAGCCAATCCCCGTTTTATTTTGCGTAATTACCTGTTGTCGCAGGCTATCGAGGAGTTGGAAAAGGGCAGCGATGTGCTCTTCCGCCAGTTGCAGGAAGCCCTGCGGGATCCCTATTCGCGCCGCTTCGACCAGTTCTTTGCCAAGCGGCCCGAATGGGCTACGTCCAAGGCCGGATGTTCGATGCTGTCGTGCAGTTCGTAAAGAGCGTTAGGGCCTTGTTTTTTAGCAGCTTACTTTAAGCGGAAGAATTATGAGTCTTTATCTTGTACAAGTCCTTCGGGTACCCGAAGGACTTGTACAAAAACAGGAAAAGCAATTCTTCCCTGAAACGAAACTTACATAAAAAAACAAGCCCTACCGAAGTAGGGCCTGTTACCAAAAGAGGCTTATGTACCGTTGTTTTCTGCCAACAAAGAAACGCCTTAAAGAATCCGTATCTGCTTGCCGGAACGCAGCAGAGCACCCACCAGTTGCAGGTCGTTCTTTTGAGGAGCCGACACGATCACCAGGTCAATGGACTGGTCATCAATAATCGCGGCTTTGTCCTGCACCACTTCCATCTCGGGATACTGGGCCACCAGGAACCCTGCAGGCTCCTGGGCGGTATGCAATACCTTTTTTAAGTTATAGTTGTACCCGCAGATCCGCTGCAGGTAGTTTAATTGTAAATCCTGTTTGGATACACTGCAATCCACCAGTGCAATATTCTTTGCTGCACTCATCTTGTTTATTTTTTAATGACGAATAAATAGAACAAACGTTTTCAAAAAACAACGTTCTCCCCCGCCGAACATCGGCGGTACTTCGGGAATTCGTTTAAGGCAAGCAGGTCAGCAGCTTTGGCAAGCAAGCGGGACAAGTGAGGTCCGGTAGGGTTTAAAAAAAGCCCACTGTAGAAACAGCGGGCGACTAACGATTGCTTGCCATATGAAAATCTTCCATCAGGGACCGGCCTCGGAAACCGGCCTCATGAAATACATTAATCTTGTTTGATTTCGATACCGCAAAACTAAGGCAAAAGTTTAAACGATTAAACAAGACCGATGTTAAAACACCGAATATTTTTTATAAGTAATTATACGTAGCTGATAACCAACTGATTATCAGCCATAAAATTTATTTTGCCCAACTGTTTAACCGATTAAACTATGCTGTACCTTCCCCGTCCGCTACGGTCACGGGGGGAAACGATTGCTTTCCGGCCCCTGGCGGAATTCACCGGTGCGGCCGGCGCTTAAACCCCTGCCGCCCCTCCCCAAACACCCTTGCCATGCAGAAACGCGTTTGCTTAAAGGATATCGCCCAGAAAGTGGGGGTTTCCACCGCCCTGGTATCCTATGTACTGAACAATCAGAAGGTGGACCGCATCCGGAAGGAAGTGGCCCAGAAGATCAAGGACACCGCCCGGGAACTGAACTACCGGACCAACCACATTGCCAAAAGCCTCAAAACCAACAAGACCTTTACCATCGGCCTGATCGTGGCGGACATTTCCAATTCTTTTTCCTCCTCCCTGGCGCGCATCATCGAGGACGAGGCCGAAAAGAACGACTATACCGTCATTTTCGGCTCTTCGGACGAGAACGGGCAGAAGTGCGCCAAGCTGATCCAGGTGTTCCTCAACCACCAGGTGGACGGGCTGATCATCGCGCCTCCCTTCGATGCCGCCGACCAGTTGCGCTCCCTGCAGCAGCAGAACGTGCCCTTTGTGCTGATCGACCGCTTCTTCCCCGGGCTGGAAGCGCCCTTTGTAGCCATCGACAACTACCGGGCGGCCTTTTCGGCCGTGGAGCACCTGCTGGCCAACGGCTACCGCCGCATCGGCTTTGTGGGCTTCGACTCCCCCCTGAACCATTTGCAAGAACGCGGCAGGGGCTACCGCGACGCCCTGCGGCAGCACGGGCTGCCCCCGGAAGCCCGGCAAATCAAATCCCTGCCCCTTAGCTTTACCCACCGGCAGGTGGAACAGGCCATCGACGAGCTGCTGGCCCTGCCCGAGCCGGTGGACGCCCTGCTGTTCGTATCGAACCTGCTGTCCACCCACGGCCTGAAGTACCTCAATACCCTGGATCTGTCCGTACCGGCCGACCTGGGGGTGGTTTCCTTCGACCAGTCGGATGCGGCCGACCTGTTCTATGCCCCCCTCACCCATATTCACCAGCCCCTGCGGGAAATGGGCCGCCAGGCCACCCAAATGCTGCTGGAAAGCCTGGGCAGCCCAAAGGCGCCTGCCCGTGGCGTATTTATGGAAGCCGAACTGGTAATGGGAAAATCAAGTAGGAGGTACGAAGTAGGAAATACGAAGTGAGGAAATAGAAACCAGGAAAGAAAAAATAAATGCCGGGCTGCGCCTGATGGGCGGGATTAATTCCGATCATTGCAGCCAATCGGAAATCAATTGCAATGGAAAAAATTTACCTCAGCGATGCCGGCCCCAAGGTGTCGCCGGCCATTTACGGCTTTTACCGCTGGAGCGAAGAACAGGCGGCCGCTGCCGGCACCATGGAAAAGATCGTGCACCTGTGCCTGGAACTGGGAATCAACACCTTTGACCATGCGGACGTTTACGGCGGCTACCAATGCGAGGAGCAGTTCGGCAACCTGCTGCGCACCAAATCCATCAGGCGCGAACAGGTGGTGCTCTTTACCAAGTGCGGCCTGCGCCTCCCCCACCCCAGCCAGCCCGGGGTGCGCCTGCCGCATATCGACACCTCGAAGGAGCATATCCAAAAAAGCGTGGAGGCCTCCCTGCGCCGCCTGCATACCGATTATATCGACATCTTCCTGCTGAACCATTTCGACCCCATCGCCCACCTGGAAGAGACCGCCCTGACCCTGCAGCGGCTGAAAGAGGCGGGCAAGATCAAAAATATCGGGGTGGCCAACTTCTCGGTCTTCCAGCACCAGCTGCTGGCCTCGTACCTCAATGCGCCCATCGTGACCAACCACATCGAGCTGAACCTGCTGAACACTTCGGCCCTCGACAACGGGCAGGTGGACTACATCCGCCAGCGGTTCATGCGGCCCCTGGCCTCCGCTCCCCTGGCCGAAGGCCGCATTGCCGAAGGCACCGACGGGCTGGCCGAAAGCCTGCGGACCAAACTGGAAGAGATCGCACCCAAGTACGGGGCCGACCTGGAGTCCCTGGCGGTGGCCTGGCTGGTGAAGCTCGGCGCCCTGCCGCTGATCGGCACCACCAGCGAACAGCGCATCCGCAACATTGCCGGTGCCTTCGCTATCCAGCTCGACAACCAGGACTGGTACGAACTGTACACCGCCGCCAAGGGCGGGCTGTAAAACAAAACCGGCAATAGAGGCCGAAGCGCTCTATTGCCGGTTTTGTTCTTAGTTACTGTGGACCCGCTAACAGGGGCATGCCTGGCTCCAGGCCAGTTCCCCTGGAAGAAATTTTACCATGAGCTTCCGCAGCTCGGCGGCCAGTACTTTTATATGCCAGGGCTTTACTAGGTAGTGCAGGGCGCCCGCCTCGTAGGCTTCCTCCACATTGCGGGAGAAATTCGACGTGCTCCACATGACCACCGGGATATGCCGGCAGATAGGATTCTTTTTGATGCGTTTGAGGCAATCCACCCCGGTTTCGCCGGTCAGCTTATAGTCCAACACGATCAGGAAGGGCTTTGTGCCTTCGATTACGTTGCATAATTCGCCGGTATGCCGGAGGCATTCAACATTTATATCAGGCGATAAGCCCGCCAGGGCTTCCTGGAAGAAGGAACAATCATCCAGATCATCCTCCACCAGGAGAACTGTTTTTTCCGGTTTCATTTTACTGTTCTTTTTTAGAGTGTAGGGCACTCATAATGCAGAATGGCAAGATTTCAAAGGGAGGTGGATGGAAGGAGCTTCCGTTTTCGAATCTTTTCGAATTTCCTACCTAATGGGCGTAAGGCCAACTTTTCTCCCCTCTTTTCACAAAACTTTTAAGAAAAAAATTTGTTCGAAGTGAAACTGTTTAAAAACAGGGAATGAAGACGGGGAAAGCCTTCAACAAAGTAAAAATCCTGTGTAAAACCCTGCCTTCCAACAAATTATAACAAACCACCAACTGTAAAGATCTTCCAGCCGATGGACTTAAGGATCAGCCTTCCTCGGCATGGCGGCCGGGCAGCAGCACAATAAAGGTGGCGCCTTCTCCCGGCTGGCCTTCCGCCCGGATCCGTCCCTGGTGGTTTTCCACCACCCGCTGGCACAGGGCCAGCCCGATGCCGGTGCCGGGGTATTCTTCCCGGGAATGCAACCGGTGGAACGGGTCGAAGATCTTTTCGGCAAAGGCCTGCTCGAAGCCGATGCCGTTGTCGGAAAATACCAGCTTGCGGTATTCCCGCTCGTCGGGGAGGCGGAACTGTCGGATCTCCTCGGCCGTGACGGTGCCGTTGGCGATACGGATATGGGGCTGGCGGTCGGGAGGAATGAATTTAAGGCTGTTGCCCACCAGGTTATAGAACAGCTGGTACATCTGCAGCTCGATGGCTTCGATCACCGGCAGTTCCTCTGCTTCTACCCGGGCATTTTTTTGCTGGATGCGGACCTCCAGGTCGTAGAGCACATTTTGCAATACTTTGTTTAAGTTGACGGGCACGAACTCCTGGTGGCTGCTGTGGTGTTTGAGGCGGGAGTAGTCGAGCAGCCCCTTGATCAGGTCGCTCATACGTTTGGCCGAGGTTTCGATTTTCATCAGCAGGCCTTCGGCGGTGGGCAGCTGGGCGGTCTGCAGTTTCAGGCGTTCGCTGAACAGCAATATTTTACGCAGGGGTTCCTGCAGGTCGTGGGAGGCCACGTAGGCAAACTGCTCCAGCTCGGCATTCGACTTGGTCAGCTGCTCGTTGGTTTCGGTAAGCTCGGCGGTACGCTCCTGCACTACCTGCTCCAGGTCTTCGGCATTTTTCTTCAGGGCCTGCTCGGCCATCTTGCTGGCCGTCACATCCATCATGCTGCCCACCATGCGGTTGGGTTTTCCCTCTTCGTCAAACAGGGTATACGCCCGGTCGTAGACGTGGGCATAGGTGCCGTCGGCTTTCTGGAAGCGGTATTCGGCCGACCAGTTCTTCCCGCCCTGGGCGATTTCCCGCTGCAGCGACTGGATCACGCGTTCCTTATCGGCGGGGTGGATGCGGTGGTAACGGAATTCCGGCAGCAGGTTCTGGGGGTTGCCGTCGTAGCCGAAAAGGGACCTCAGCCCTTCGTTCCACCACAGGGTTCCCTGCGTCAGGTCCCAGTCCCAGATGGCATCGTGGGTAGCCTTGGCCAGGGCGTGAAAGCGCTCGTTGCTTTCCCAGAGCGCCTGCAGGCTTTTTTTGCGCTCGAGGCTGTAAAAGACCGATTTTTTCAGCACCCCCGGGTTCACGTCGTCTTTCAGCAGGTAGTCCTGGGCGCCCAGCGAGATGGCTTCCAGGGCCACGGCCTCGTCTTGCAGGCCCGACAGTACCACGATGGGCACCTCGGGGATCAGGTTGTTGAGCACCACGAAAGACCCGGTGCCGGTGCCGTCCGGAAGGCTCAGGTCCAGGAAAGCCAGGTCCACGCGCCCCTCCTTCAGCAGTTCGGGCACATCGGCCAGGCAGCCGGCATGATAGATCCTGCCTATGGGAATATGGGTTTCCTCCAGGTAGGTTTTGAACAGGAGGAAGTCGCCTGGGTTGTCTTCAACGATCAGCAGGTTCCTGGGGACGGGAAGATTATTCATGATCGTGGGTTTTTGGCAGTTTTACAATACTGATCCAGAAGTCCCTGATGGTATGGATCACGTCCATAAAATCCGACAGCTTTACCGGTTTGGTGATGTAGCAGTTGGCATGGTTCAGGTACGATTCCATGACGTCCTTTTCGGAATTGGAGGTGGTGAGCATGATCACGGGGATTATCTTCAAAAAATCGTCCATTTTGATGATGGACAACACTTCTTTCCCGTCCAGGCGGGGCAGGTTGATGTCCATCAGTATGAGGTCGGGGGTAACGGCTTCGCGGAACCGCCCTTCCTTGCGCAGGAACTGCAGGGCTTCTTCCCCGTCCCGGGCCACATCCATTTTGTTGTGCAGTTGTGCTTCATGCATGGCTTCGCGGGTCAGCACGATATCGCCTTCGTTGTCCTCGACCAGCAAAATATGCACCTCCTTATTCATGTACAGCTTTATTCAGGGTGAAGAAAAATGTGCTGCCGCCGCCGGGTGTGGAGTCCACCCAGATGTTACCCCCGTGGCGCTCGACGATGACCTTGCAGATGGCCAGGCCGATGCCCGTGCCGGGGTATTCGGCTTTGGTATGCAGCCGCTGAAAGACGGCAAAGATCTTTTCATGGAACTTGGGATCGATGCCGATGCCGTTGTCGCGGACCGAAAACTTCCAGGAGTCGCCCAGGTCCTCGCAGTCGATCTCGATCCGGGGATTTTGGTCGCTGCGGTATTTGAGGGCGTTGCCCAGCAGGTTCTGGAACAGCTGGGTCATCTGGGTTTTGTTGGCCAGCACCACCGGCAGGGGGCAGTTTATCCGGACGGTGGCCCCCGATTCCTGGATGGCCAGGTAGAGCAACTGCAGCACGTTCTGCACCACCCCGTTGAGGTCCACCTCGGCAAACAGCTCCTTGTTGCTGGCGGCCCGGCTGTATTGCAACAGGTCCTGGATGAGGCCCTTCATGCGTTCGGCCCCGTCCATGGCAAAATGAAAATACTGGCGGGTAGAGTCGTCGAGCTTGCCTTCGAGCCGTTTTTCCAGCAGGGCCATGAAGCTGCTCACCATGCGCAGCGGTTCCTGCAGGTCGTGGGAGGCCACGAAGGCAAAACGTTCCAGCTCGGTATTGGAGGCCTGCAGCTGGGCCGCCCTCCGGTTCACCTCCTCGTTCAGCCGCTGCAGCTGCAGCTCGTGTTTCTTTTCATCGGTAATGTCGCGGGTAACGCCCACGATCCGGTAGGGTTCCCCGTCCGGGCGGCGCAGCACCAGGGCCCGCACGTTGATGTAGGCTTCCGAGCCGCCGGCCTTCAGCAGGCGGCACTGGCCGGTATAGTTCATGTCGGGTGCCTGTAAAAAAGCCCGGAACTCCTGCCCCATCCGGCCCCGGTCGTCGGGATGAATAAAAGCGATGACTTCCAGGGGATCGGGGGAAGGGCCCACCGGCACGCCCAGGAGCTTTTCCAGGGCGTCGCTGACAAACAGTTCGCGGGTTTCCAGGTCCACGTCCCAGATGATGTCGAAAGAGGCCTGGGTGGCCAGGCGAAAGCGTTCGTTGGACCGGCGGATCTCTTCTTCCGCTTTTTTGCGGTCGGTGATATCCAGCACCAGGGACATGCCTTCCGAGCCGTCCGCCACCAGCGCGGCGGTCCCGATCTCCACCGGAATGCGGGTGCCGTCCTTGCGGATATATTCTTTTTCGTAAAGCGTATGGGTGCCGGTAACCAGCAGGTCGTTCAGCGACTTGCGGTCCTGCGTCGCATACTCGGGGGGCGTCATTTTGGTCCAGTTGATCCGTCCCTGTTCCAGGTCCTGCCGGGTATAGCCGGTCATTTCCAAAAACTTGTCGTTGGCCTCCAGGATGCGGCCGTCCACCGACCAGTAGAACACCCCGGTGATGCCGGCCCGGTAAAAGCGGTTCAGGCGCAGTTCCAGCGCCTTGCGTTTGCTGATGTCCATGGACAGCACAAACAGGCCTTCGGGTACCGGCTGGATGTGCAGCTCGAACCAGCGGCGGGTGCCGTCGGGAAAGACGAATTCATTTTCCAGTACCCGGGCGGTGCGTTCTTCCATGCATTCCCGGAAAACCCGGAACACCCGGGTTTCTTCCACTCCCGGGTAATTTTCCATCAGGGTATGGTCCTTCAAGGTTTCCAGGGGGTACCGGCCCTGCCAGACCGCCGCCTCGTTGACAAAGATGTATTTCCAGTCGAAGCCCAGCACCTGGATACCCTCCTGCATGTTTTCGAGCAGGAAACGAAAGCGTTCCTCGCTGTTTTTAAGGGCCAGCTCGGCTTCCTTGCGGGCGGTCACATCGCGCAGCGAGGCCACCTTACCCACTACCTGCCCGTCCGTATCCTGCAGCGGCTCCACGTGTACCAGCAGCCAGAAGGTCTTGGAGCCGTCGGGGTAGTCGATCTCGTAATCGACCACGATGCCGTGCTCCACCGGTTCGGTGAGGGAGCGGACCGCCTCCTGGCGGTGAGGGGCCAGGTTGTACAGCAGGTTGTCGCCCACCTGCAGCAGGTGGCCGGTGATCTTTTCCATGATGTCGCGGCCGGCCTCGTTGATGATGCCGATGTGGTAAGCATTGTCCAGGATGATGATGCCCTCGCGGGTACTGGCCAGGAAGAGGTTCAGTTGCTTTTTGTAGCGGACGAGGTTTTCCAGGTTCAGGCACTCGATCTCCAGGGCGGTGGCCGTGCCGTTGGCGGGGTTTCCGGCCTCCCGGATTTTTTGGAACACCAGGCAGGTGCGGGTGGGGCGCTGGCCCGGGGGGGCCTGCAGGGGTTTTATGCGGTTTTCGATCAGGTGGCCCTTCCCGCTTTCGATCTCGGCCAGGGCTTCCCCTCCATCCGAAGTGGTGGCCTGCCGGAGGCAATCGTGCAGCGATGCGATTTCAGCGTCTCCGAAGTAGGAGAGAAAATCTTCCCCTTTTTCGTACGTCTTGCCCAGCACCAGGGAGGAAAGGGCGCGGGCGCGGGCGTTGAGGTCCCGGATCTTCAGTTGGTCATCCAACACGACAAGGGCATCCGGGATATGATCCAGGACGAGCTGCAGGTACTGCCCCGCCGGTTCTTTATTCAGATGGCTAAGCCCCATTATTTATTGGTTCCTGTGCAGCGAACGACCCTTGGAAAGCCACCCTTGCTCCAGCAAAATACCTAGAACTACTAAGGGTTTTTACAGATCATCCGAAAAACTACAAGATACTGCACTTTCAGGAAGGATTGCAATCTTTATTCCGCACCGGTATACCGGGACACAAAAAAGGCGGCCCGAAGATGCGGCCGCCCTTTCCTTTCAAAATTACCCCTCTATTTTACCACGATCAGTTTATTGGTTTGGGTCCATTTTCCCGCCGGGGCCTGCAGGCTGAGCCGGTAGAAATACACGCCTTTTTCCAGGGAAGAGGCATCAAAGGCTGCCGTGTGCAGGCCTGCTCTCGCCGTTGTGGCATTAGCCAGGGTAGCCACTTCCCGGCCCAGCCCGTCATACACCCGCAGCGAGAGCCGGCCCTCAAAAGGGAGCTCGTAGCGGATGGTGGCGGTGGCGGCCACCGGGTTGGGATAATGCGTCACCTTCAGCAGGGAGGAAGGCTGCAGCATCTGCTCCGGGGCGGTGGTCACGGCTTCGCTTTTGGCGGCGGCACCGGAATAGCGAACGGTCAGGTAATCCTCGCCCGCCCCGTCGGTATAGCTGGTGCCGGTAACGAACAGCTTGCTCCCACCCAGCGCCAGGCAGGAGGCCCGGGTGCCCGAAAAGCGTTCCACCCACTGCTGGCTGCCGCTGGAGCTGTACTTGACGGTGGCACCGCCGCTGCCGGGGCCGGCGCTGTAGCCGGTCACAAACACGTTACTGCCCGCATCCACGGCCACGGAATACGCCATGTCGTCGCCATAGGGACCCTTATAGGTAGCCACCCATTTGCGCTCGCCGTCCTTGTTGAATTTCAGGGTGGTGAAGTCCATGGACTCGTCGTCGGGGCCGGCGCCGCCGGTGACGTAAACGTTGCTGTTTGCATCCACCACCAGGGAGGTGGGAATATCGTAACCGGAGCTGCCGGTATTGTAGCGTTTCGCCCAAAGCCGGGTGCCTCCGGTATTGTACTTCATGGTCATGTAGTCCCAGCTGGTGGTGCTGCCGTAGCTCACGCCGGCCACGTACACGTTGCCGCCCGGGTCGAGGGCCAGGCCTACCGGCAGGTCGTAGGAATTGCCGGTGCCGTCGAAGGTGTTGGCCCAGAGCTGCTTGCCGCTGCTGTTGTACTTGATGGTCACAAAGTCGGGGTAGGTATCGCCCTTGGCCTGGTAGCCGGCAATGAACACGTTGCCGTCCTTATCCACGGCCAGGCCCCGGCTCACCCAGGCGTCCACGGCGGAGGCGTTGATTTCCTGTTTCCCGGCAGGATAGCGGGCCACCCACTGCTGTACCCCGCTGCTGTTGTATTTAATGGTCGCATAGGAAAACTGGCCGTTGCCGTCGGCGCTGGTGCCGTACACATACACGTTACCGGCTTTATCTACCGCTACGGAGCCCACCTGTTCGCGGTCGTTGGCGGGGCCGTTGTAGCGGCTGACCCATTTCTGGACGCCCCCGGCGTCGTACTTGATGAGGGCGAAGTCCATACCGCTGCCCGAGCCGGTGCTGGTGCCTCCCACGTACACGTTGCCGGCCGCATCGGTCGCTATGGCTTCGGACTTATCGTAGGCATTGCCGGGGCCGTTATAGCGGGCAACCCATTTCTGGACGCCCCCGGCGTCGTAGCGGAGGGTAGCGAAGTCTTCCTGGCTGCCCGAGCTTTCGCCGGTCACATACACATTCCCTAACGCATCCGCGGCCAGGGCGCTGGGGCGGTCGCCCCCGTTGGCAGGGCCGTTGTAACGGCCGGCCCAATCCTGGAGGGGCGCAAAATGGAAAAAGCAGAACAGCATTGGTGCAGCCACGATCAGCCGCCTCATTAAACGTGAATTTTTATTCATGACCTCATGGTTTTGGTGGTGACAATTCAATAGGTAAACGTTCCATCTGGAAAAAAGGAGATCGAGGGTCCTTGCTCGTGAATAATGCCCGGCTGTGGGAACAGAGACGACGGGGCGCCCTTTTTACCGGAAAGGGCCAACCCGGGAAGCAGAAAAAACCTTATCCGAAATACCAGCTGAAAAAAAACGACTTACAAATTAAGAAATATAAAATTCTATGCCACTGCCGGGCTTAAAATTCTGGCCCGGGCAAGCAGGCGGGGCCGCAAAGGCGGAAAGGGAAGAACAGCTTTCCTGCGGCACAGGTTTTCCCTTACAGGCTTCCGTTTGTTTTCCTCTATCCGGCTGGGCGCGGCTACCGGGTGATCGGGCAGGTCCCGCCCAAATTGCGGAAACCTTTCCACCGAAGCGGTTTGGGGCCGCCCCAAATGCGCGGCTGGGCCCCACGGTGCGGCAAAGGGTAAAAAGCGGAAAGCCCGGAATTCTTCCCTTTTCCAGGGAGGAATTCCGGACTTTCCGAAAAATGCTGTTACCCCTGTGCTAACGCTCAGGCACAGGCGGCGGCCGGCACCATCTGCTCGTCCCGCAGGCGGAGCTTCAGGTATTCACCGATGAGGATGGCCGCGGGATAAAGAATGTCGTCTTCCATCTTCGCCAGCTGCATCAGCTGGCAGGCAAAGCTCACCACTTCGGGATGGTCTTCTTCGGTGGCGTTATTGATCAGTTCCTGCAGGGTAGCTTCCATGATCTGGTTTTCGGCCAGCATTTCCGGCAGGTAGCGCTTCAGCTGGTCCGCCAGACCGATGACGGGGGTCATATCCGAAAGCACGTTCCCTTCCGCCAGGGCCGGCAACAGGGCCAGGGGCGCCAGGGCATACTGCTCATTTTTGATAAAGTGGGGATGCAGCGACAGTAACTGCGCTACTTTCCGGGCTGTACGGCCGGTTTTATCACATAGAATCACCGCATGGTTCAACCGGCTTAATAGTTCGTCGTGATTGGTTTTAAAGGAGTGTGGAAGTGCCATTTGCATTTGAAAAGTTTTTGACGTGAATAATATCCCGCAACAGGGGCCTTGCAGCACGATGACTGGCTTGGGGTGCTCTTCCGACATGTTACGTAAAAACACCACGTAAAAGCCCTAAAAATATCGCGCCAGTTCCTGAGCTTTTAAGGAATTATTATCCCCCGGTCCGGTCCCGGTCTTCCCTCGTGGCCCGGTATCGGGACAAGGACTTCCGGCAGAGACGCCCCCACTTCTTACAAACAGCTCATAATTAAGCTAAACAATATGAAGTATTTTTACCATTCAATCCATTACGTTCCGTTGGCGGCTGCGGCTGGTAGTTAAATTTTTCCGATCATACAAATGACTGATATTCATAGACCACAAGCCCCAGTGGGGCCTTCTTGTACGTTTTTCCCCAACCTTGCCCCGGTCTTTTCCCCGGCAGGGGCGACAACAGCCCGTCCCTCCCATTGATTATCAACAGCTTACCCCCGTAAGTGGTTTAAAAAACGACCCCGGGGAGGAAAAGAACGCCCCACGGGGCCATCTGGCCGCACCGGTGATATTCCACCTCAATTATCGCATTCAAAAAAAATCGCACCAACGAAAACAAGTTGCTGAGTTCCAAAGTTTCCGGGTACTTCTAAACTTGACAAGTTTTAAAAATCTGTCCGTGTTTTTTACGGTTCCAACATTTTCTTTTGGCTCTTTTCCATTGCCCATTGTCTATTATTCTAGGAAAGGCGGAGGAATTCGGCGAAGACGTTGCCGAAGCGGTCCGTGGCCCTTACCCGCACTTCGCGGGCAGCGGCGGAGGGGCGGGCAAAGAACAGGTGGTCCGTGGGCGTGGGCTCGACGAACCGGTGCTTGCGCGGCAGCTCGGGTCCCCCGAACAGCTCCTGCGCCCAGGGATCAAAGGCCGTGCGCTGCTCCATGGCGCCTTTGGCCTCGCCGTCCTCGAACCACTCCACCTTCCAGGACGGGTCCCAGTTCCAGACATTGGCAGCGATCTCGGCGGGGTTATCCGCAACCCTGCCTTTTTCATACACCCGCAGCTGGTGTTCACGCCCCTTGCCGGTCGACTTGTAGTACCAGCGGATCTCGCTGCCGTCCACTTCGTACACCCCGTAGCCGTTGGGCGTACCGTCGGAGCAGATCGGCCCCGTCCACCAGGCGCCGCAAACGGTGCCGTGCACGTGCTCCATGACGCTGCCCTCCTCCCACTTTTCACTCACATGGGTATGCCCCGACATGATATGGGTGCGGAAGGGCGCCAGTATCTTGTACAGTTGCTTGCGGTTGGAAACCGTTCCGCCCAGCTCCTCCTCTGTTTTGGCGCGGCGGGCGGCGCCGGTATTGGAAGGAATGTGCAGGCTGACCACCACCGTGGAGCCGGGCTTCACCAGCGCCAGGTCCTGCTCCAGCCAGCGCAGCTGGGGCTCGGTCAGGTAGCCGATGTATTTTTTGGCGGCGCCGATAAAGAAAACGTCGTCCAGCACCACGTAATGGATGGCGCCCCGGTTAAAGGAATAATAGGTAGGTCCGAACTGCTGCTTGAAGGTGCGGGCCGAAAAATCATCCGCCCGGGCATCGATATCCATATCATGGTTGCCGATGACGTTAAAGAACGGGATGCCCGTGATCTGCAGCGCCTGCTTGTAGGACGCATAGAGTTCGTGGTGGTCCCACACCAGGTCGCCGCAGCCGATGCCGTGAAACAGGGCGTCTTTGGGATATTCCTGCACCAGGGAGGCCAGGTCGGGGGCCGACTCGGCGGTCAGTTGGGCGGCATCCTTTTCGGAAATGATCTGCGGGTCGGCCCAAACCACGAACTGGTGTTTGCGGTCGTCCACGGGCAGCTTTTCCAGGGAAAAGTCGGCGGTAAAAACACCCTGCTTGCCGGTAACGGGCGTATAAAATTTAGCAACGCCCTGCTCGTGCGGGAAGGCGTAGCCGGCGGGAAGGCTGATATACACAAACTCGGCGGTATTGTTGCTCAACAGCTCATAATAACCTTTCGTATCGGTGGTGGTTACGTTCCAGCCGTCGGTAACGGCGACGCCGGCCAGGCCCTTGCCGCCCCCGGTCACTTTTCCTTTCAGCCGCAGGTTGGCCAGGTCCACCGGGCCGGTCTTAGCACCGGGAGCAGGGGCAGCCTGCACGACGGCGCCCGGCAGGGTAAGGACGGCACCGGCCCATCCTAACTGCTTCAAAAAACTTCTTCTGTCAGACATATTGGGTTCGATTGATTAAGGACATTTTCCGGTTATCAGTGGTTGTGCAGCAGCACGGTAAACATATAACTGATGGTATAGAAGCAATAGCCCAGGATGGAGAGAAACACCAGCCATACCAGGCCCAGGAACATCGTTTCCGTACTGCTTTTTTTGTTGTTGACCATAACAGGATCGTTGATCGGGTTCAAAAAAAGACCAGCCGTGTAAACTCTGGGTAAATCGAATATTAAGAATAAATGAACTCCCGCTTCCCGGGCCGGCATAGCAGCGGTGCTCCCATGCATGAAACAATCTTCTTATCCGCCACCGGCCGCCCCGGGCCTTTGGGAAAAACAAATCGGCCCGGGCAACTTTTCCCATATAATTTTCCGTAAAGGATGGAGCCCGGGCCTGCCGACAGCACTGCCCGGTCCCAAACTTTTTTGTTGCCGGCACCGAACTTTCTGTCCGGGGTAAACGCAGGAAGGAAGGTGCTGCCCGGCAGCTGTACAGTTTTGATGCGTTCTTTACACAACCTGTGTCGATTCCACAATTTTTCCGTGCGGTGCGGGCACGAAAAAGCCCTGCAACTTTTGGCTGCAGGGCCGGTGAAGCAATATTGTTTTTAGGATCTTGTCCTGCCGCCGGCAAATACCTAACCGGCAGCACGGTCCCGAACGGCGCCATAGGCCGCTAGGGATTGGAGGAAAGGTTCTTGACCAAATGCGCTCGCAAAAGCACGCCCTGCAACAATCCCCGTTTTTCCGGGAAGGCGTATTGGGGGCGGGAGCGCCGGGACGGCCGGATACGGAACGCTCGTAGACCCTGGAACAGGGAGCGGGTGAAGAGGGACAAACCAAGAACGGCGTATAACAACGCCAGCAGGGGGGCGATGAACGGCACTACACAGAGGTAGAGGAAAAAGCCGATGAAGCTTAAAAGTTGGTTCATGTTACAGGTATTGTGGGGGTGAAAGGACTCGATCCGGGAGCAGGCGACCCTGGGGTTAGCAGGATTCAACTTCCATGATGACAGCCGGGCTTTTCCATTCGTTGCATTCCGGTACGGAGATTTTTTCACTCCCCAAAACCAGCCAAAAAGAAAGGCTCAAACCGTTCATCCGCCTGTTTTTTGTTCCAGATAAACTTAAACAAAATAGATGGTTTTCAAAAATTGATCCTGTTTTTTTTCGCAAACAATTTTCCCCTTCCGCCCCCGCCGGAAGCGGCCGGGATCAAGGGCTCCGCCCCCCGCGACCGGTCCGCAATTTACCCCCGCAGGCACCGCCCGCGCCTACATATTCCAATAATTTTTCATTACCATTTTTGAACCCCACCCGGAACTTCCGGAGGCGGCAGGATACAATTACTTAACATGTGAAGCCGGGGCCCTTCGCTACTTTTATCTACGGTTTTATTATTGAAAACTCTTATGACCAAACCCACCTTCATTCCCCGGGACATCAGCTGGCTCAGTTTTAACGCACGCGTGCTTCAGGAAGCCAACGACCCCACCGTACCGCTGCGGGAAAGGATCCGCTTCCTGGGTATTTTTTCCAACAACCTCGATGAGTTTTTCCGCGTACGGGTGGCCACGCTGAAACGGCTGGCGGCCCTGGACAAAAAGGACAGCTACCCGGCCGAAGACCCGCAGCAGGTGCTCAACGACCTACAGGTGCAGGTGCTGCAGCAGCAAAACGAATTCAACCGGATCTGGGACAACATCCTGGCCGAACTGGAAGCGAAAGGCATCTTCCTGGTTTCCCCGGCGCAACTGAACCGGCAGCAGCAGCTGTTCGTCAAAAAATTCTTCGACGAGGAGGTCCGCAGCAACATCATCCCGCTGCTGCCCCAAACGAATCCCTCCTTTCCCTACCTGCGCGAAAAATCGCTCTACCTGGGCGTGGTCATGAGCCGCCACGAATCGGCCTACGACCAGAAGTACGCCTTCATCGAGGTGCCGGCCAAAGCCGTCGGCCGCTTCCTGTTGCTGCCCCCTACCGACGGCCGGCAGCACATCATCCTGCTGGAAGACGTGATCCGCTTCAACCTGCCCTCCCTCTTCGCCTATTTCAGCTACGACCAGTTTTCGGCCCACATCTTCAACGTGACCAAGGACGCCGAACTGGACATTGACAACGACCTGTCAACCTCGCTGATCCAGAAAATCGAAAAGGGCCTCAAAAACCGCCGCAAGGGCAAACCGGTACGGCTGGTATACGACCGCGAAATGGATGCCGGCCTGCTGAACTACCTGGTGCGCGAGCTGAACCTCACCCGCAAGGACAGCGTCATCCCCGGCGGGCGCATCCACAACTTCCGCCACTTCATGAATTTTCCCAACGTCTTCGGGCCCCGCCAGCAACGTCCCGCCCCCCTGTCGCACCCCGCCCTGGAGGGCCGCTCGGGCGTTACTTCGGTCGTGCTGCAACAGGATGTGCTGCTGCATTTTCCCTACCACTCCTTCGACCCGGTGATCGACCTGCTGCGCGAAGCGGCCATGGACCCCGGCGTGGAAGTGATCAAAATTACCCTGTACCGCCTGGCTTCCGACTCCAAAGTGATCAATGCCCTGGTGAATGCGGCCCGCAACGGCAAGCAGGTGACGGTGGCCCTGGAACTCAAGGCGCGGTTCGACGAAGAGGCGAATCTGGAATGGAAAAAACGGCTGGAGCTGGAAGGGGTAAAAGTACTGGCCGGCTTTCATAACCTGAAGGTGCATGCGAAAATCTGCCTCATCCGCAAACGGACCGGCAGCCACCTCGTCCAGTACGGCTTTGTGAGCACGGGCAACCTGAACGAAAAGACCGCCCGGGTATATGCCGACCACTGCCTGCTCACCGGCAACCGCCCGGTCATGGCCGACATCAACCGTATCTTCGACTTCCTGGAGGGCCCGCGGACGGACTTTACCCCGCTGAAGGCCTGCAAAACACTGCTGGTATCGCCCACCGGCATGCGGCCCGAACTCTCCCAACTGATCCACCGCGAAATAAAGGCGGCCCGCCGGAAAAAGCCGGCCGCCATCACCCTCAAGCTCAACTCGCTCAGCGACCATGCCCTGATCACCCAGCTGTACGAAGCGGCCTCGGCCGGGGTGGAAATCAAACTGATCGTCCGCGGAATCTTCTGCCCGGTATTCACCGGTGAAAGATTCAAAGACCGGATCGCTGCCATCAGCCTGGTGGACGAATACCTCGAGCACGCCCGGGTGCTGGTCTTTCACAATGGGGGGAAACCGAAAGTGTATCTCTCTTCAGCGGACTGGATGGTCCGCAACCTCGACCACCGGGTGGAAGCGGCCGTGCCGGTGCTGGACCCGCAGCTGAGCCGGGAACTCCGCGACCTCCTGGACCTCCAGCTGCAGGACAATGTAAAAGCAAGGATCCTGGACGGCGCTCTTTCCAACCACTATGCGCTCCCCCAAAACGGAGCACGCATCCGTTCGCAAAAGGAAACCTACCAGTTTTTGAAAGCCAGGGGCGAGAATAAGGGAGAGATTTCGGATGCCGGATGTCGGATTTCGGAACCCTTGACTACAGATAGCTTTTGACACATGAGCCCCATACAAAAACCCGGAACTTAAGCAGTAGTTTAAATAAAGTCAGACGGAATGGCTTAGGCAATTTTCACCTGTTAAGGGTTCCGAAATCCGGCATCCGGCATCCGAAATAATTATCATGCTACCTGGGGTTTGCCTTGGGTGCTTTTAAGCGCAAAGATGGCCTTGCGGTAATCGTTGTAGGCTTTACTGAAATCCTCGGCAAAACCATAATGGCTGAACTGGTACACCAGCTGCAGCCCGGCTTCCGTTTTCAGGCAGATCTCGCCGTAGCGCACTACGGGAAAACTGCGGTTGTTCTTATAGGTGAGGTGGGCCGCTGCGGGCTCATCGGAACCGGCCCGGCCCACGATCTGGCTTTCCCGCGGCACCTTTCCCTCCTCGATGATGCGGACCTCGTTAAAATGCAGCTGCAGCTCCTCCAGCCCGATGACGGCAAAATGGTCGGGTGCGGCATAAAGCACGGCAAAGTGCGGGTACAGCAGCATGTTGCCGCCGGCTGCATCGGTCAGCCACAGAGGCAGGATGCCCGTTTGGACCAGGGGGATGGTCCGGACGCCGAACCGAACCTCTTTCCGGCTTTCCGCCGCGGTGGTTGCCGCCGGGCGGGGACCTTTGCCCGTGGACCGGGCACCGCCGGAAACGTCCCAGGTACGTTCGCTGGTGACCAGGTTTTTAAAAGCCGCCACCATCCGGTCGTACTTCACTTTAATGTCGGGTTCAAACGACACCTCCAACTCCACGCAGCTTTTTTCGATCCGGGAGCGGATGGCTTCGGCGGCTGCCCGCCGGGCCTCCAGTTCCTGTTTGGTCTGCAGCGCCCCCCGCCGGTTCAGCAGGCCGTACAGCAGCAGGTTGCCGGCGGTAAATTTCATCCACAAACGCCGCAGGTCGGCCGTGACCTGCTCCAGGTCCTGTTGCAGTTCTTTTCGTTGCTGGTAAGCCGTTACCAGCAGTTGCCTTATACCGGCAAGGTCGTGCCCCTCCACGGACAGGGGGCGGCAACTGAAGAAATTTTCCAGGATGGCGGGCTCCTCCGGCCCAGGCCGGCTATTCAGCGGCCCGGTGGTGAGAAAGGCCCCGGGAAACCCTATAGAGGTGCAGACGCCGCTTTTGCCGAAGGCTACCTGGACGCCGGGAAAGATCGCGATGCGCTTTTGATAGTTCCATGCCATATGGGTCGGTTTTTGGATGATTTGCAGGTGGTTTTTTGAATGTTTTGGTTTTTATTACGGAGCCGGCAACCCCAGCAGGCCGCGGTTCGTTGGAATGCGTGGCGGGCTTTTCTTCGGAAAAGTTATTTAAAGTAGCACAAAAAGGGGAAAATTCCATGACTTTGCAACCTGGAAACTCAATAAAAAAATAATCCTCACATGAACCATCCCATCCGGTATGCGGTGATCGGCACCGGCGCCATCGGCGGATTCTATGGCGGGCTGCTGGCCCTGGCCGGCGAAGAGGTACATTTTCTCCTCCACAGCGATTACGATCAGGTGCGGCAGCACGGCCTCCACATCCAATCCGAACTCCTCGGCCCCCTGCAGCTGCGGAACGTCCGGGCCTGGCAGCGGGCCGAAGACATGCCCCCCTGCGACGTAGTGCTGGTGTGCCTGAAAAGCACCCTCAACCAGCACCTGCTGCCCTCCCTCCTGCCGCCCCTGCTGCACCCCGCTACGGTGGTAGTGCTGATCCAGAACGGGCTGGGCGTAGAAGAGGACGTAGCCCGACTTTTTCCCGGCCTGGCCCTGGCCGGCGGCGTCGCCCTGATTGCCGCTACCAAGACCGGCCCCGGCCACATTCACCACCTGGAGCACGGCAACCTCGACATCGGCAACTTCAACGCTCCTGACCCCTCACGGCTGGAACCGGTGGTGGCCGCCTTTGCCCGGGCGGGCATCCCTTCCGCCCTCACGCCCGACCTGCACGCCCTGCGCTGGCGCAAGCTGGTCTGGAACATTGCCTTCAATGGCTTGTCGGTGCTGCTGAACACCACCACCGACCGCCTGGTGCAGGAACCTTATGGGTACGCTTTTTCCCGGGAGCTGATGCTGGAAGTGATCGCCGGCGCCCAGGCCTGCGGTGTACCCCTGCCTTCCTCCTTTGCCGACGACATGCTCCAGTTTACCCGGGCCATGCGGCCGTATGCCCCCAGCATGAAGCTCGATTTCGACCACCACCGGCCCCTGGAAATAAAATATATCTACGAAACCCCGGTGGCCCGGGCCCGGGCTGCCGGCTATTACATGTCCAAAGTGGACCTGGTGGCCCAACTGCTGCGGTTCCGGGAAAGCGAAAACATTCGTGGGTAATGAATATAAAATCCTTTTACCCCAGGATCGCCCGGAGGGTGGAAGCGTTGTACACGGCATTGCCGCCGCCGTCGTTGTTGAAGTAGGCGTACACATCCTTGCCCTGCCCCTGCCATTCGCGGATGCGGGCGGCCCACCAGTGCAGGTCCGCATCGGGGTAGTAGCCGCCGTACAGGTGCTGGCGGTCGGGACCGTGCAGGCGCACGTACACAAAGGAAGCGGTGGACCGCAGGATGCAGGGCAGGTGCGCCCCGCTCATGATGCAGTAGGCCGCACCGTAATCTTCCAGCAGGCGGAACACGGCATCCTGGTGCCAGGTGGGGTGGCGAAATTCCACCGTTACCCGGATCCAGGGCGGCACCTGCTGCAGGAAATACCGCAGCCGTTCGAAATCATAGGCGAAATTAGGGGACAGTTGCACCAGCAGCACCGCTCGCTTGTCGCCCAGCTCGTGCCAGCAGATCTTGATGCGCTCCAGCCAGCGCTCGGGAGCGTAGAGGCACTTGGCGTGGGTCAGTCCGCGGGGCGCCTTGACGCTCATCTGGAAGCCGGGCGGCAGGCGGCGCTGCCAGCTTTTGAAGCCTGCCAGGCTGGGCCAGCGGTAGAAGCTGCTGTTCAGCTCTACGGTGTGAAAGCGGTGCACGTAATACCCCAGCCGCTGCCAGGGCGGCAGGCCCTCGGGATATAAGACGCCCTGCCAGTGGTCGTAGCTCCAGCCTGAAGTGCCGATGTGAACGCTCATGGGGCAAAGATATTTGTAGTCGGAAAATCTTTGGTTTTGCGGAAATAGGGATGTCTCCCCAAAAAAACCCATCAATCGATACAAAACATACACTTACCCTTCAAATAAATGGGTATTGCTGGCCCAAACGTGACCCTGCCGGGCAATGAGGGCCTCGGCAGTTTCGGGTCCCCAGGAGCCGGCGGCATAATTGGGAAAGTCCAGGGGGTCGCGGCGCTCCCAGGCCTCCAGCACCGGCGTGATCACATCCCAGGCGGCCTCCAGCTGGTCGGCGCGCAAAAACAGGCTGGCGTCGCCCACCATGGCATCCAGCAACAGGGTCTCGTAGGCCTCGGGGGTTTGCGTGGAGCATTTATCGTAATCGAAAACCATTTCGGCGGGGGTCAGGTGCATTTCCAGGCCCGGCCGCTTAGCCATAAAGCGCGTGCTGATGTCCATCTGCGGCTGGATGTTGATGGTAAGCCGGTTGGGCGACAGGCTGCCGGCAGTGCTTTCGGGAAAAGCGGCGTGCGGCACGGGGCGGAACTGTACCGTCACCGAGGACGTTTTTTCCTGCAAGCGCTTGCCGGTACGCAGGTAAAAAGGCACGCCCTGCCACCGCCAGTTGTCGATGTAGAGCTGCAGGGCGGCAAAGGTTTCGGTCTCCGAGGCCTTGTCCACCCCCTTTTCCTCGCGGTAGGCGGGCACTTTCTCGCCCTGCAGCCAGCCGCGGGCATACTGGCCGCGCACGGCAAACTGCGGCACCTCGTCGGGGGCGATCCGCCGAACGGCCCGCAGCACGTCCACCTTGCGGTTGCGCACCTCCTCGGCGGCAAAGGAAAGCGGCGGCTCCATGGCCACCATGCACAGGATCTGCAGCAGGTGATTCTGGATCATGTCGCGCAGGGCGCCGGCCCCCTCATAGTAGGCGCCCCGGTCCTCCACCCCCACCTTTTCGGCCACGGTGATCTGTACCGAGTCGATATAGTTGCGGTTCCAGAGCGGTTCGAACAGGGCGTTGGCAAAGCGGAAGACCAAAATATTCTGGACCGTTTCCTTACCCAGGTAGTGGTCAATGCGGTAGATCTGCCGTTCCTCGAAGGTGCGGGTGAGCAGGTTGTTGAGGGCGACGGCGGTTTCCTTGTTGTGGCCAAACGGCTTTTCCACGACGATGCGGTCGCGGGCGGGTTCGGCGGCCAGGCCGGCCTTGCCGATGTTGGCGGCGGCGGCCTCCACGTGCTCGGGAGCTACCGACAGGTAGATCAGCCGGTTGGCCCGGGCGCCCCACTCCCCTTCAATAGCGTTGATCTTTTCGGCCAGCTTATGGTACGATGCCTCGTCGTGGATATCGGAAGCCAGGTAACTAACGGCGGGGGCGAACCGCTCCCATACGGCCTCCTCGGGTGCACCGGTGCGGGAGAACTCCTTCAGTCCTTCCTGCAGGCGGCCGCGGAAGTCGCCCTCTTCCAGGGGCTTGCGGCCCAGACCGATAATGGCGAAGCGGTCGGGCATGGAGCCGTCGCGGAAAAGGTTGTAGAAGGCAGGGACCAGCTTTCGTTTGGCCAGGTCGCCGGTGCCGCCGAAGATGACGATGATGGTGGGGGCAGGCTTTTGTCCGGAGTTCATGGAGGTGCTTTTCCCTTTCCTCCTTGAAATTTAATGCCAGGGCCTGTTCCAGCCTTTGATTGCCGGAAGTACCGGGTTATTCCCCCCTTCCTCCTTTTTCGAGGCGGAGGACTTTTTCCAGCCGGCGCTGGAAGCGCTCGCCGCCGGCGTAGCGGGCGTTGAGGAACACCTGCACCAGTTCCCAGATGAGCACCAGGCCGATCACCCGGGCGCCGACGCACATCAGGTTCATGTCGTCGTGCTCTACGCCCTGGTGGGCCGAATAGCTTTCGGTGATGAGGGCCGCCCGGATGCCGTCGATCTTGTTGGCGGCTACCGACACCCCTACCCCGCTGCCGCAGACGGCAATGCCCCGCTCCACCTCGCCCCCGGCGATGCCCCGGGCCAGGGGCAGCACGATGTCGGGGTAGTCGTCGGTCTGGTCGAAGGTATGGGCCCCGTAATCCACTACTTGGTAGCCGGCGGCGTTTAGCCGTTCGACGAGTTCCTGCTTCGTTTCAAAGCCGGCATGGTCGGCTGCTATGCCTATTTTCATCGTTGCTTTTTTTACGGGTAAACCTAAGATAAACCCAGGATTTTGCGGTTCTGCGCTTCGTTGGTGCCGCCGCCGGCAAAATCGTCAAACGCCTTTTCGGTGGGCCGGATGATGTGGCGGCGGATGAAATCCGCGCCTTCACGGGCGCCGTCTTCGGGATGCTTGAGGGCGCATTCCCATTCCAGCACCGCCCAGCCGTTGTAGCCGTACTGGGTCAGCTTGCTGAAAACCGTTTTAAAGTCCACCTGGCCGTCGCCGAGGGAGCGGAAGCGGCCGGCACGGTGGGTCCAGCCCTGGTAGCCGCCGTAGACGCCCTGCTTGCCGGTAGGTCGGAATTCGGCGTCCTTGACGTGGAACATGCGGATGCGCTCGTGGTAGAAGTCGATGTATTCGAGGTAGTCGAGGCATTGCAGCACGAAATGCGAAGGGTCGTACAGCAGGCAGGCCCGCGGGTGGTGGTGTACCTCTTTCAGAAAAAGCTCGTAGCTGATGCCGTCGTGCAGGTCCTCGCCGGGATGGATCTCGTAACAGAGGTCCACGCCGGCTTCGTCAAAGGCATCCAGTATCGGCTGCCAGCGGCGGCCCAGTTCGCGGAAGCCGGTCTCCACCAGGCCGGCGGGGCGCTGCGGCCAGGGGTAAACGACAGGCCACAGCAGGGCGCCGCTGAAAGTGGCGCAGGCGTTCAGCCCCAGGTTGTGCGAGGCTTTGGCGGCATAGCGCAGTTGCTGCACGGCCCAATCGGTCCGGGCTTTTGGATTCCCCCGCATGGCCTCGGGGGCAAAGCCGTCGAAGAGGAGGTCGTAAGTCGGGTGCACCGCCACCAGCTGGCCCTGGAGGTGGGTGGACAGCTCGGTGACCTGGAGGCCGCAATCCGCCACGATCCCTTTCAGCTCGTCGCAATAGGTTTTGCTTTCGGCCGCTTGTTTCAGGTCGATGCAGCGGGCGTCCCAGGCGGGCAGCTGCACGCCGGTATAACCCAACGAGGCGGCCCAGCCGCAAATAGTTTTCAGATCATTGAAGGGCGGTTGGTCGCCCAGGAACTGTGCCAGGAAGATCCCCGGTCCTTTGATTGCCTGCATCATGCTGTTATTGAATCTTTTTTTATTGGGGGTTACAGGGTGAATTCGGTCCATTTTTCGGTGCTGCGGCCCGAGCGGATAACGTTTTCGATAAAAGCCATGCCGCGGATGCCGTCTTCCAGGCCGGGGAAATCCAGCCATTCCTTCCGGGGCGTTTCGTTTTGGGCGGCGGCACGGACGGACAGGGCAAAGTTGCGGTAGTGGTTGGCAAAGGCCTCGAGGTAGCCTTCGGGATGGCCGGCCGGCACGCGGGTGTTGTGGGCGGCAAACGAGCTGAGGTAGGGACTGCCCGTCCGGTAAATTTCGGTGGGGCGGCCGCTCCATTTCAGCAGCAGGGTATTGCAGTCGGTCTGTTTCCATTCCAGCCCGCCTTTTTCGCCATAGACCTTGATGGTGACGTCGTTTTCCTCGCCGGCCATCACCTGCGAGGCATAGAGCAGGCCGCTGGCGCCGTTATCGAATTTCAGCAGCACGGCCCCGTCGTCGTCGAGGAGGCGGCCCTCCACCACGGTATGGATGTCGGCGCACAGGCGGGTCACCTTCAGGCCGGTCACGTATTCGGCCAGGTTGAAGGCATGGGTGCCGATATCGCCCATGCAGCCGGCCTGGCCGCTGCGGGCGGGGTCGGTGCGCCATTCGGCCTGTTTGTTTTCGGCGCCTTCCAGGAAGGTGCTCAGCCACCCCTGGGGATAGGCCACTACCACCTTGCGGATGGTTCCTAGGTTGCCGGCCTGCACCTGGTAGCGGGCTTCTTTTACCATGGGATAACCGGTATAGGTATGCGTAAGGCAGAACAGCCGGCCCGATTGGGTGGCTATTTCCTGTAATTCATGCGCCTGGGCGAGGTCGAAGGTCATGGGCTTGTCGAGCACCACGTGGAAGCCCGCTTCGAGGGCTTTTTTCGCCGGGTCGAAATGCAGGTGGTTGGGGGTGACGATGCTGACGGCGTCGATCCGCTCGCCTTCGGGCAGGCCCTTTTCACGGGCGATCAGTTCGTCGTAGGAGGCGTACACCCGGTGGGCGGGCAGGTGCAGGGCTTCACCCGCTTGCCGCGACTTTTCGGGGTTGCTGCTGAAGGCGCCGGCCGCCAGCTCTATTTCCCCGTCCATTTGGGCGGCGATGCGGTGGACCGCCCCGATAAAGGCGCCGGGGCCGCCGCCGATCATCCCGATTTTCAGTTTTCTGTTCATTACCGATGTTGTTAGTTGATGTTACGATCCGAGAAAGATAAGGCAAAGAAAGTGACATTTATCAAAGCAGTTGCCTGACGCCTGTCATAAAGCCGGAGGGTTCGACTGGCCTTACTTTGTACCATTAGAACGGCGCTTTTCTTTCCCCGAGATGCAAACCATTCCTTTTTCCTTTCAACAACATTTTATGAAACAGAACCTTCTGCTTTCCGCTTCCCTCGGCCTCTTCCTGCTCCTTGCCCATCCGTTGCATGCCCAGGAAAACGAAGGCCGGACCTTATCGCCCGTTACCATTGTTTCGTACCAGGTGCAGCCGAAAGTGATCCGCGCTTTTGAACGCTCCTTTAAAAATGCCGCCGACCCGGTCTGGAGTAAGATCGGGGAAAAATTCCTCGTGCGGTTTACCCGCGAAGGCCTGAAGCAGCATGCCTTATTCGGCAAACAGGGAAGCCTGGTGTACCACCTTACCTTCGGGGGAGAAAAAAATCTCCCAGAAACCGTACAAAACCTGGTGAACGGAAAGTATTCCGGCTACAGCATTGTAGCGGCCACCCATATCGAAAACGAGGAACGCAATATCTGGGAGGTCAAGCTGGAAGGCATGCGGAACCTGGTGTCGGTCCATGTAGAGAACGATGAGGTGGCCGAAGTGGAATCGTTTCGGAAAGCCCTCTGACACGATTTTAAACAGAGGTTCCCCTGGGCTGCTCGAGCAGCTCAGGGGAACCTTATTCTTTATGGCATTCTTATTTTTCGAACTTCAGCTCGTAGTGTTGTACGAAGGGCGGGTTTTGGAAATACGGCCCGATGAGGCCGCGCCATTGTACGAACAGGTCCGATTCGCGGAAGCCGACGGTGTGGTCTTCCAGGGTTTGCCAGCGGATCAGCAGGAGATAACGGTTTTCCTGCTCGATGCATTTTTGGAACTCGTGGCCCAGGTACCCTTTGGATTGGCTGATCACCGACTGCGCCTTTTCCAGGGCGGCTTCAAAATCCGTATTTGCCCCTTCCCGGATGTCGATGGTCACTACTTCAAGAATCATAGGTAAAAATTTTCGCGGAAGGTAAGGGATTGTTACAGGCTTCCGCGCAAGGCCTCGTTACCGCGCCCCGCTTACGCCTCCTCTCCTGCCCGTTTCCAGATATCGGCATAGGCGGCCGGGTTGCGGGCAAACTGGGCATGTACGTAAGGACAAAGCGGCACGACCTTCAGGCCCTGCTCCCGGGCATAAGCCACCATGGCGGCCAGCAGCTTTTTGGCCAGCCCCTTGCCTTCGGCCTCCGGCACCACTTCGGTATGATAGACCGTCAGCTCGCCGGCGGCAACGGAAATCACCATTTCGGCGATCCGCTGCCCGTTGTCTTTTATTTCAAAAAAGCCTTTGCCGGCCCCGGTGATCTTCAGTTGAACGTCTTCCATATCTTTCTGTATCATTTCGTGAAGATCGGCTTTTTCGTTACGCCTGCGCCTGTTTTACCAGCTGGATGTCGGCGTGGATCTTAATTTCATCGCTCACCACCACGCTGCCGGCTTCGGTTACGGCGTTCCAGGTCAGGCCAAATTCCTTGCGGCTGATCTTGCCGTCGATGGTAAAGCCGGCCTTGGTTTGCCCGTAAGGGTCCACCACGATGCCGCCGAACTCCACGTTCACGGTCAGCGGGCGGGTGATGCCGCGGATGGTGAGGTCGCCGTGCAGCCTGGCCTCGTCACTGCCTTTGGCTTCATATTTTTTTCCCACGAAGCGCAGCTGCCCGTGCTCTTCGGCATTGAAAAAGTCGGGCGACTTCAGGTGGGTGTCGCGCTGCTGGTTGTTGGTGTCGATGGACTGGATATCGGCGGTGAATTCGATGTTACGGGCCGAAGCGAAATCCTCCGAGCCAGTTTCCACTTCCAGGTTGAACTTGCGGAAATAACCGGTGACGGTAGTGATCATCAGGTGTTTTACTTTAAAAAGTACTTCACTGTGGGCGGGATCTACGGTCCAGTTTAACGTTGCCATGTTTCTATTTTTTTATGGGTTTGTTTGAATAATTTGATAGAGCAAAATTCGCCCGCCGGCGCCACCCGGAGAATAGCCGGATCATGGATATTGTTGTACAAATACTCGATCGGGGGCCTTTGGCCCTTTAATTTCCTCCGGGTGGGTGCAGCATGAAATTTGACCCGGTTTTCCCATCATTTATTTAAAACCCTTTATTATGAGATCGTGGATCAACGCCCTTGCGGTCCTGGCCCTGATGACCGGCATCGTGTACAGCTGCAGCAAAGACGACGACTTTTGGGACTGGATGGTTCCCGAAACCAAAGACACCGCCACGGCGGCCCAGGTGAACGGCTACGTGTTCCGCCCGGCCCTGGCGCCCGCATCCGCGGAAAATGTTGGAAAACTGAAAGTGCCTTCGGGCTTTACGGTGGCCAAGTTCGCCGAAGGCCTGGGCAAGCCCCGCATCCTGGCGGTAAGCCCTGCCGGCCATGTATATGCCTCGGACCGCGAAGCCGGGGTCGTGCTCCTGCTGAAAGACACCAATGGCGACGGGGTCTCGGACAGCAAACAAACCGTGGCCACGATCAAACAGGCCCACGGCCTGGCCATCCACCAGGGGAAAATGTATATAGCGGCGGTCAGGGAGGTGTACGTGGCCGCCATCAATGGCGACGGCACCCTGGGCCCGCCTTCCCTGATCATCAACGCCCTGCCCGATGGCGGCCAGCACCCCAACCGCACCCTGGCGGTCGGCCCCGACGGCCTGCTGTACATTACGGTCGGCAGCACCTGCAATGCCTGTCCCGAGCCCAACCCAATGAACGCCACCATCGTACGCTCCAACCTGAATGGCACCGGCCTGGCGATCTATGCCAAGGGCCTGCGCAACACCATCGGCTTTGGCTGGCATCCCCAGACCAGTGAGCTCTGGGGCATGGACCACGGCATCGACTGGCTGGGCGACGACGACCAGAAGGAGGAAGTGAACCAGATCAAGGCCGGCGCCCACTACGGCTGGCCCTACATTTATGGTGAAGGCAAATATAACCCCGCCGACCGCCCGCCCGGCGATACCACCTACCAGCAGTACCTGCAGCTGAGCACCCTGCCCGCCCTCACCTACCAAGCCCACGCCGCGCCCATGCAGCTGGCCTTTTATACCGGCACGAAGTTCCCGGCGGAATACAGCAACGACGCCTTTGTGGCCATGCGGGGCTCCTGGAACCGCAGCCAGCCGGTGGGCTACAAGGTGGTGAGATTGCATTTCGAAAACGGCAAGCCGGTGCGCTTCGACGACTTCCTGACCGGCTTCCTGGTGCAGAACAACAAGGCCCACTTCGGCCGGCTGGTGGGCGTGGCCGTGCATACCGACGGCTCGCTGCTGGTGTCGGATGATACCAACGGCGTCATCTACCGGGTGGCCGCCCAGTAAGGCTGCCTGCAGGCGCCCGGAGCCTTCCTGCGGCTTCGGGCGCCTGCCTCCTTTTTAAAAAGATGAGCATTCTCAGGATTCTTATGGAATGTTTTGGATAGTTTCGCAGCTGAAATCATGCTCCGCTCGCTGGTCGCCATATTATTCATTGTTGCTTTTGCAGTCCAATCGTTCAGCCAGGTGCTGATCGTGGCGGACTACTATGCCCATACGGAGGCCTTCGCCCAAAACTGCGAGAACAAGGCGCGGCCCCAGCTGAAGTGCCACGGCAAGTGCCAGATGATGAAAAAACTCCAGGAAGAGGAAAAGAAAAATGGACAAAACCCGGATCGCAAAGCCGAAAACAAGGCGGCTTCGGATCTTTCCTTCCACTCTTTCTTTTCCCCCTCCCCGCTTTGCCCCCATGCGGGCTTGGCCCAACAAAAAGTTCCGGTAATCCCTGCCGGCAAGGTGATCGACCGCTCTTTTGCTATTTTCCATCCCCCCTGTTGTTAATTTCCCCCTTCCGTTATTTTGAACGTTTCTCTGTACAGGGATGGCTATGCCCGTGCGGAGTTAGGTTCGGACTGTCCTTCTCTTTCGATCCTTTTTGCCGGGCAATAACTGCCTGCACTACCTCCTACAACATCCTGTCATGAAGCAACTCTTCATATCCCTCCTTGCCTGCTTGATCTCCCTGGTTACCCTGGCCCAGCAAAAGAAAGGCGTCGTGTACGACGCCGACACCAAAGAACCGCTGGCCGGGGCCACCATCACCACCGGCGACCGTACTCTTACCACCGATGAAAAAGGACAATTCCCGTTTGCCGGCAGGGCCACCACCGCCGAGATATCCTCTGCAGGTTATGTCTCCCGGCAGGTTTCCCTGGCCGGCCCGGCCGCTATTGCCCTCCAGCGCAAGGGCGACAGGTTGCAGGAGGTGGTGGTGACCGCCAACCGCCAGGCCACCCTGCGCTCCCAGGTGCCGGTGGCCATCAGCCAGGTTACGCCCCGGATGCTGGAAGAGGCCCGGGCGGTTTCGGTCTATGAGGTCATCAACAAAATGCCCGGCGTGCTCATGGTCAATTACAACAACGAGCAGCATGCCATGAGCATCCGCCAGCCCATGGGCACTTCCAACTATTATCTCTACATGGAAGACGGCGTGCCGATCCGCCCGATGGGCGTGTTCAACCACAACGCCCTGCTGGAAGTGAACCAGTACGCCATCTCCTCCATTGAAGTGGTGAAAGGCCCGGCCAGCAGCATCTACGGTCCCGAAGCGGTGGGCGGTGCCGTCAACTTTATCACCCAGCGACCCACCGCCGTCCCCACTGCCCGGGTGGGCGTCCAGTTCGACCAGTTTGGCTACCGCCGCGTACAGGCCGGTGCCGGCGCCCGCCTGGGCAGGCTGGGGATCTATGCCGGCGGCCTGGTCAGCGACCAGCACAACAGCTGGATGGCCAGTTCGGATTATTCCAAGAACACCTGGAACCTGCGGGCCGAGTACCAGTTTAACGAACGCACCCGCCTGACCGCCGCCTCGGTTTATTCCGACTACTTTTCCCAAACAGCTGGCAGCGTGGACAGCCTGGCCTTTTACACCCGCACCTACCAGAGCCCGACCGACTTTACCTACCGCAAATCCACCGCCCTGCGCAACCGCCTGACGCTGGAGCACCGCTGGGACAGCTCGGCCCACTCCTTTCTTACCCTGTTCCACCGCTTCAACGAGCACGGCCAGAACCCCGCCTACGCCATCCGCTGGACCACCGGCCAGGCCACGGCCCGGGGCGAGATCAACTCCAGCAATTTTAATAGCTATGGCGTGATCGCCCAGCATACGCAGCAGTTCGCCCCCTGGAACACCCAAGTGCTGGTGGGCGGCCTGTTCGACTATTCCCCCACCGATTACTGGAGCTACCAGGTGGACCTGGACGCCCGGCTGCGCACCGGCGGCAAGTCTGTGGAAAACTTTTCCATCCGCCAGGAACGGCCCGACATCCGGTTGGCCGATTACGCCGCCGCCATCCGCAATGCCGCCCTGTACGCCCAGCTGGAAACCGAGCCGCTGCGGCACCTGCGCCTGGTGTTCGGCGCCCGCTTCGACCGCATGTCGTTTACGTATGACAACTTCCTGGACAAAAGCAGCGGCAACAAACGCTACGAGCAGGCAACGCCCAAGCTGGGGCTTACTTACAACCTCCGGGGTAAAGGCTTTTATGCCAACTTCTCGCAGGGATTCGCCCCGCCCAGCCTGACCGCCATCTTCCGCCGCAAGCCCAACTCCGACCCCGCCGAGTTTTATTACAACCTGGAACCCGGCCGGTTTCACAACTACGAAGTAGGCGGATGGGCGGCTTTGTGGAACAATAAGATTTATGCGGATGGGAGCCTCTACCAGATGGAGGGCCGCAACGAACTCCTCAGCATCCGCCAGCCGGACAATTCCACCGACTACCAGAGCGCCGGCAAAACCCTGCACCGGGGCGTGGAATACGGCCTGAGCGTACGGCCGAACCGGCAGCTGGCCTTCCGCTTTGGCGGCACCACCGCCCTGCACCGCTTCGAGGACTTTTTGGTGAGCACGAAGGCCACCGATGCCGTCAAAAAGCTGGACGGTTTTGAAATGCCTTCCGCCCCCCGCACCACCTTCAATACCGAGGTCAGCTATTACCCCGCCTGGCTGAGCGGCCTGCGCACGGCCCTGGAGTGGCAGCACGTGGACGGCTGGTTCCAGGACCAGATCAATTCCGTGCGCTCCAAGGGCTATGATTTACTAAACCTCCGGGCCGGCTACCAATGGAAGGGCGTGGAAGTGTTCACCAACGTGCTGAACCTGGCCGATGCCCTCTACGCCACCAGTGCCACCCGGGGCAACAATGCCACCGACCGCACCACCTTTACCCCTGCCGCGCCCCGCACCTTCGTCATGGGCCTGCAATACCAGTTCACCGCCAAAAAATAACCACAGTTCCCCATTTTTACCATGTTCCGGAAAAAGATCTATAAAGTGCACCGCGCCCTCAGCCTGGTCATTGCCCTTCCCGTATTGCTGTGGGCAGCCAGCGGTTTCATGCACCCGCTCATGACTACCCTGAAGCCCCAGGTAGCCACCCAGTTTTTAACGCCGCAGGTGGTGGACAGCAGCCGCATGCAACAGCCGCTGCAAACGGTCCTGCAGAAAAACAACCTGTCCGGGGTATACAATTTCCGGCTGGTGTCCATTGACACCAACTGGTTTTACCAGGTGCAGGCCGTCGCCGGCGCGGCACCCAAGTATTTCAGCACCCGGACGGGCCGGCCGCTGCAAAAGGGCGACGAGTTGTATGCCCAGTACCTGGCGCAGCAGTTTGTCGCCGGTCCGCCGGAACCGCCGAAGGCGGTTCTGCCCCGTCCCGGCCGGCTCGCGCTCCTGGCCCCGGAAGCCCCGGCGGAAGGGCACGACTGCTGTATGGCGGCCGCCCATTTTGTAAAGAAAGCCAACGCGAAAAACAAGGTGGCCGGCGTTGTACGAGTAGAGCAGTTTTCTTCCGAATACAAATACGTAAACCGGCTGCTGCCGGTGTACAAGGTAAACTTTGAGCGGGCGGATGGCCTGCGGGTGTACGTGGAAACCACCACCGACCGCTTTGCCTATGCCGTGGACGACCAGCGGGCGGTCTTTGACCGGTTGTTTTCCCTGTTCCATACCTGGAGTTGGCTGGAAGGGGCCGGTAAAGGAAAGTATGGGGTGATGGTGCTGCTGCTCACCGCCACCCTGCTGACGACCCTTATGGGCCTGTATATATTCTTTACGACAAAAGCAAAGCCGGCAAAAGGAAATCCCGTGGTCAACGCCCGGCGCAACCACCGCTGGACCTCCGTACTGGCTTCCCTGTTCACCATCCTGTTTGCCTTCAGCGGGGCCTTCCATGCCTGGGAAAAGATCGGGGAAAAAGAACAGGTAAAACCTTATACGCCGGCGTTTACCCCCGCTGCCGCCCTGGACCTCGATTGGGACCGCTTACAGGCGGCCGTGGATGGCCCCATCACCGATGTGCGCTTAGCCCGCATCGCCGATAAAAGCTATTGGCAGGTCTTCACCCCAAAAATATCAAAGGGCGGAACGCCCCCGCCGCCCGGCGCCGTGTACGTGGATCAGGAAAATTATTCGGTGTACCCTGGCGGGGAACGAGCCTACGCAGCATTTTTGGCTTCCCGCTATAGTGGCAGACTGCCCGGCGACAGCATTGCCCTGACGCCTGTTACCAAATTCGAGGGCGAGTACGGATTCGTGAACAAACGCCTGCCGGTCTGGAAAGTGGCCTATGCCGGCAACGGCAACGAACGCTATTACGTGGAAACGGGCACCGGCCAGCTGGCCACCCGCGTGGAAGACAGCGACCTGGCGGAGGGCTACAGCTTTGCCCTGCTGCACAAGCATCATTTTATGGACTGGGCCGGCAAAGGCGTACGGGACTTCAGCACGATGTTCTGGGCCATGGCGCAAATAGCGATGGTGGTCGTGGGATTAATCCTCTGGCAAAAGTCCAAAAGAAGAAAAGCCGTTGTTCAGGGAAAGAAGCCTGAAAGGCTTCATAATGAATAGCCCCGGGTGCAACCCGGGGAACATGCGCGCATTAAGGACACAACCCTGAAAGGGTTGATTGTGGAACCCACAACGAACATGTTGTCCGGGATCAAAAAGGTTATTCGAAGGATTCTGCGGAAATGAAAATAGTTTTAAATGGAACAGGACACCGTCAACCCCTTTGGGGTTGTTTGCTTAACGCCACCTTCTCCCCGGGTTGCACCCGGGGCTATTCACAGTGAAGCCTTTCAGGCTTCTTGTTGCTTAGCCAATTCTTTCATAGGTTTTCAAAAATTGATACCTATCCGTAATCCTACTCCTCTCAGGAAACCTGTAACAACTGTACATCACCGTGAATGGTAACGTCATCGGACAACAATATGCCTGCCTTGTCAAAAAACCGGTTCCAGGAAATATGAAAATCCTTCCGGTTCAGGTGCAGGGTCATCTCGAAGCCGGCCTTGCGGTTGCCCCGATCGTCGAGGCAGGAGCCGGTAAAGGTGGCGTCAAAAGAAATGGTTTCCGTAATGTCCTTGATCCGCAGTTGCCCGGTCACCACTACCCCGGTATCCACGGCCTTTACGGAGGTGGAGGTAAACGTGATGGTGGGATAGCGCCGGGCATCGAAAAAATCCGGCGAGCGCAGGTGGGCGTCCCGCTCCTCGTTGCCGGTGCAGAGCGAGTGCGTATACAGGGTCAGCCGCACCTGGCTGTCGCTGAAATCCTCCGTCCGGCTGGTCACCGATCCTTCGAACTCCCCGAACCAGCCCGATACGGTGGTGAGCAGCAGGTACTTGGTTTCGAAGCGGATCTTCGTGTGGACGGGGTCGAACAACCAGACCGATTTTCGTACGTTCGTTTCCATGGCCGCTAAATTTAAGGGTTAAAATTTTAACTGCGCCGTCAGGCCCAGGAACCGGATGTCTTTTCCCGGGCTCACCGCCTCCAGGTACGGGCCCGCCCGGAACCAGGTAACCTCGCCCCGGAAACGCAGGAACGCATTGGGCGCATAGGTCAGGTCCGTCGCCAGCTGGTGGCCGATCCATCGCTCGCCGCTGTTGCCGCTCCCGAACAGGAGCGCCCCGTTGGGCCCATAGATCCCGTCGGCGGTGCTGAACCGCCAGAACAGGTCATGGTCGAGGCTCCACACCAGCTTTTCGCCCACCAGCTCCAGGGCCAGCGAGGGGTGGATGTCGAACAGGTTGGCCGGGCCGATCAGTGCCGCCAGCCCGAAATAAGCGCCCTTCGGGAACAGGGGGTTAAAGGTCCCCAGGGCGCCATCGCCTTTCCCACGGTCGCCGCTGATGGCCTCGGTCTTCAGGCCCAGCTCGGGGCGCAGGCGGGCTTTTTCAAATTGATAGGTCGTATTGGAGGAAAGGGTCCACGCACGGACCGGGCTGCCGGCAAACCGCCCCCACTGGTACACTCCTTCGAAGTCGTAGGCCCAGCCGCCGCCGCCGCCCCATACCCGGGAGCCGGCCGAATGGCGCCGTTCCTTTCCCGGCCCTTCGTCGAAAACCGCTTGCTGCTTGTGCAGGCCCAGGTAGTACAGGTCCAGGTTTTTCAAAAAAGGCACGTCCTTTTTCACCAGGTAGGCGCCCCACAGGCGGCTGTCCCGGCCGGAGCGGTCGTCGAAAATGCCCTTGCGGGCCGTGACGTAGTTCCCCCAGAAGGCGTCCAGCCGGTAGCCGCCGAAAGCGAACAGGGCTTTGGCCGCATCGAAGGACTGGCGGTTGTTGGGCAGCTCCCGCACCGAAACCAGCCGCTGGGAGCCATAGGACAGCTCCTGCCGGCCCAGGCGCAGGTGGGCAGGGGACGATGGATTGCCGATATCGACAAAAGCTTGGTGCAGGTCCAGGGGGTTCTCGTCCACGGCGCTGGTGCCGGAAGCCTTGCCGTTGGCCAGCCCGCCCTGCAGCTGCACGAACAGGCGGAAGCTGCTGCCCGCATGCAGGTCGGCCTGGCCCAGGAACCGCGCCAGCGTATAGCCGTCGGGGTCCCTGGGCGCTGCGCCCCAGTCCTCGTGGCGCAGGTGGAAGTACTGGTAGCGCACCTCCCCGCCGAAGGAAGCATAGGCCTCGCCCCGCCGGGAGAGCGGGGTGTATTTCAGCTTCCGGTACCAGGAGGAGGTATCGCCCTTCAGGCCCGAATAATCCTCGTTGTAGCGCAGGGGTTGGAAAGGCGGCAGCGGCTCCTGCGCTCCAACCGTAAACGGTAGCCCCAAAAGCAGGGCAAAGAAAATTCGCTTCATCATTCCTACTTATTGATTTTGATAACCCCCATAAAAATTCACGGGCGACCAGGCGGGCAGGGCCTTCGGAACGGCCGGGGCCAGGGAGCCGAACGCCCCTTCGCCATACACTACCTTGCCGTCCACGACCGTCAGCAGGGAATGCAGGTCCTTGATACGGTCCGCCGGCACCTGCAAATAAGGATCGCTGAGCACCGCCAGGTCGGCCAGGAACCCTTCCCTGATAGCGCCGCGGTCGTGGTCCTGGCGCACCAGGCTGGCACTGCCCTGGGTAAACAGTTTGAGGGCGGTGATGCGGTCCAGCTTGTTTTCCGGGGCGGTATAATCCCCCCCGCCCACCGTTTTGCCGGTGACCAGCCAGTACAGGGCCACCCAGGGGTTGTAGGAAGCCACCCGGGTGCCGTCGGTGCCGGCCCCTACCCGGATGCCCTGGTCGAGCATCTGGCGGATGGGGGGCGTATGGGCCGCCGCCGCCTTCCCGTAGCGGGCCACGAAGTTTTCACCCTGGAACGCCATGCGGTGCTGGATGGCGATGCCCCCGTCCAGCGCCTTGATGCGCCGGAGGTTTTCCTCCGACACGGTTTCGGCATGGTCGAACAGCCAGGGCAGGCCGTCCAGGGGCACTGCGCGGTTTACCTCTTCGATCACGTTGAGGAAGCGGCTGATGGATTCATTGTAGGTGGCATGGAGGCGGAAGGGCCAGCGGCGGCGCACCAGCAGGGTCAGCACTTCCTTCAGCTGCTGTTCCATCACGGGCGCCAGCTCGGGGCGGGGCTTGTTGAAGTTTTCAAAATCGCCCCCGGAAGCCACCAGGTTCTCGCCACCCCCTTCGACAAAGTATTCCGTTTCCGCATGCTCGCCGGGCTGGTGGTCGATATCGACCATGCCCATCCACTTTTGGTAATCCTGCAGCTCCGTGCCGGGTTTTTGGGCAAAGAGGTAGTACGGCAGGCGGACCGTCAACTGTCCCAGCTTCGACAGGGAATCCGTGATGCCGTAATCGTCGGGAAAGTTCTGGAAACCGCCGCCGGCGTCCATGACGCTGGTCACGCCCAGGCGGTTCAATTCCGTTAGAAACAGGCGGGTGGAATTGCCCTTTTCCGCCGGGCTCAGCTCGGGCAGCTTCGCCAGGGTGGAATACAGGAGATAGGCATTGGGTTCGGCTACCAGCAGGCCCGTGGGCTGCCCGGCGGCATCCTTCTGGATGAGGCCGCCATTGGGGTTGGGTGTGGTTTCCGAAATATGAAGCGCCTTCAGCCCGGCCTTGTTCACATAGGCATGGGCATAGAGGTAGAGGATAAAAGCGGGCGTATCGCCGGTGGCTTCGTTGAGCTCCTGCAGCGAGGGCAGGCGCTTTTCGGCAAACTGGAATTCGTTCCAGCCGCCCACGACGCGTACCCACTGTCCTTTCGGGGTGCGGGCCGCCTGTTCTTTCAGCAGTTGCAGGGCCCGTTTAAGCGTTTTCACCCCGTCCCACCGCAGCTCCGCATTATAAAACCGTCCCGCCCGGATCACGTGCAGGTGCGAGTCGTACAGGCCGGGGATCACGGTGCGCCCGCCGGCATCCACCACCCGGGTCGTGGGCGTTCGGCGCTTCAGGATCTCGTCGTTGGTGCCCACGGCTACAATTTTATCGCCTTCCACCGCTACGGCCTGGGCCGTAGGCCGGGCATTGTCGAGGGTGATTATTTGGGCATTATGCAGGATGAGCCCGGCGCCCTGCTGGGAAAAGGAAGCAAGGGAAAGCAGGGCGAAGGCTATGGAAAGAAATTTCTTTTTCATGTGGTTGTTTTAAAAAAAAGAGCAGGAGGGAACTCCCGCTCTGAACCTTTAACTAACACCTAAAATCAAACTTTTTATAGAGCAGGGATGCCCTGGAAGGCAGCCTTAATGCTTCAGCATATCGTGTGCGTACTGGATTCCCAGGCCGTAGGCGCCGCCGTATTTTTTAAAGAGAGTGGTCACCGCGTTATAGGTTTCCTGGCGGGCCCAGTCGCGTTGCAGCTCCAGTACGTACTGGGTGGCGGTGATGGGTTGTACGCCGGCCTGGATGAGGCGCTGGATGGCCATCTGGTGGGCTTCGTCGCTGACGCCGCCGGAGGCGTCGGTCACCACGTACACTTCATAGCCTTCTGCCAGGGCGGACAGGGCCGGGCCAACGATGCACACCTCGGACCAGAGACCGCCCAGCACAAGCTTCTTCTTGCCCTTGGCCACGATGGCTGCATGGGCCTTGGTGTCTTCCCAGGTGTTCATGCTGGTGCGGTCGATGTAGGTTTTCACATCGGGATAGTGCTCGGCGATCTCGGGAAAGACGGGACCGCTGAAGCTTTTCTCGGCCACGGTGGTGACGATGGTGGGCACGTTGAAGATTTTGGAGCCGCCGGCGATCAGGCCGACATTATCGCGGAGGTCGCCGATGCCGATGTTCTTGGTGGCAAAGGCCATCTGGCCTTCATAGTCGATCAGCACCAGGGTGTGGTTGGTGGGGGTCAGCAGTTTGGGAGAAGGTTTTTGCGCCCCGGCAGTGAGGGTGATGAGGGCGGCGGTAAACAGGGAGACGATTGCCTTGATGGACTTTTTCATACCTTAATGTTTAATGGTTGTGTTTGTGTTGTTGTCGCCGGCTGTTTGTTATTGGGAAGCGACAAGGCAAAAGTACTCCGGCAGGGAGGCGAAGGCAATTGACGAAACGGGGCTATCGTTGTACATTTTATCGGTAACCGTTATCATCGATAATGCAGGCAACGGCAGCGGTAAAATGTACAAGAAAATCGGGTAAGAAAAGGTGCTGCTTTAAGACTGTACTATTAACGTTGCTGGCAACCTTAATACAAAAACTGTTGGTCGGCCTGTTTTTTAAAGTCGGTGAAGTTGGCGCCGGTGGCGTTTTTGAAGTATTTGCTGAAATGGGCCACGTCGTCGAAGCCCAGGCCGTAAGCGATTTCCTTCATGCTGACGCCGGTATAAACGGCCTGCCGCTTGGCTTCCAGCACTACCCGTTGTTTGATGTGCTCGCTGGCCGGCGTGCCCGTCACTTTTTTGACGATCTCGTTGAGGTAGTTGGGCGTTACGGCCAGCTCGGCGGCATAATCGGCCACCATCTTCTTGGAGGCGAAATGTTGTTGCAGCAGGGAGAAAAAATTCCGGATCATCTCCAGGTTGCGCAGGTGCAGCCCCTTCTTTTCGGCTTGCTGCACTTGCCGCGCCAGGTACAGCAGGAAGATTTTGAGGTACCCCCGCAGGATCTCGGAGCGCAGCAAAAAGTAATTCTCGTATTCCTTGAGCATCTGCCGCGTCACGTCTTCCAGCTCCTGCTGCATATCGGCCGGGACCGGGATCACCGCCGAACGGTCGCCCGCATAAAACAGGCCGCTGTTGAAGAGCAGGTTGTAGTTCTCCTCGGTCAGGCAAAGGAACTCGGGCGTAAAGGAAAAGACGCAGCCGTCGACCCCCGGGTCGGCCTTTAACAGGTGTACCTGGCCGGGTGCCAGGCAATAGACCGTGTTGCCCGAAAGCTCGTATTTGTCCAGGTCGATAAAGTGCAGGCCCGAGCCCTGGCGCACCCATACGATCACGTAATAATCATGGCGGTGGGGCACGGCATTCTGCTCCGCCCGGTTCCGGTCGATCCACTCCATGGTATGCATCTCGAAGGGGACCGTGCTTTCGGTCGTGGCTATATGAAGTACCGGCGCCTGGCTCGTCATGAGTGCTGAGGTTTGTTCGAATGAGGAATCCCGCAAATGTACCCCTTTACCGCAAAAGAAAAAGAGGCCTGCCGCTGTATGGCAGACCTCCGTATGTACACGCCTAAACTAAACTGGTTACTCTTCGATGATCTTTACGCCCCAGGGCTCCAGGGTAAGGGAGCTGTTTTTCGCCACTTTTTCACCTTTCAGCAGTTCCCGGCCGTTGCCCAAGGAGTAATTTAGGGTGGAAGGCTTTGCCGAATAGTTAAACAGGTAGCGGATGGTTTTTCCCTTTTCATTGACGCCCTGCTTCAGTATAACGGGAAAGCGTAACTGCTGCGCCTCGCCCCACAGGCCGGCTTTCTTCACCGCATCCTCCACCACCTTTTCCATCACCGCCCCGCTGGTCATGCAGCCCACGTAAGTGGCCAGCCCCTTGCCGTACTGGTTCTGCGTGATGGCGGCATACTGCCCCCAGGAGGGATGGTCATAAGACGCCAGCACCTTGGCTGTGGTAGGCGTTATCAGCTCCATCCACATATTCACTTTATTGGCTTCCCCTCCTACCCCGTACGGATCGCCCTTCAGCGATACGTTGCGGGGCGTGGTGAACAGGCTGTAGGCGATGCCGCAGGCTTCTCCGATGATACCCGGCTGGCGGCCCGACCGCACTTTGACGTTCTGGTCCGAAAAGCCGCTGCGGAAGGTGTACAGCACGTGGCCGCCGTTTTTGACAAAGCGGTTCAGGCGGTGCAGCAGGCTGTCGGGCGCCGCGTACAGGGCCGGCACGATCACCAGCTTATAGTCTTCCAGGTGGGTGCTGGTGGGATCGATGAAATCTACGCCCACGTTCATGCGGTACAAAGGGTCATAGGTGGAGCGGACAATATCGTTGTAGCCCGCCCAGCCGAAGCGAAAGGAGTTGTAGGCGGTCAGCGCTTCGTTGCTGAACAGCAGGGCCACGGGGTTCTTTTGTTTCAGGTTGATGAGGCTGGGGCTCAGCCGCTGGAAGTCCCTGCCGATGGTCTTCGCCTCCTCGTAGACCGGGTTGGGCTCGAAGTCATGGCTCAACAGGCCTTTCCAATAGGTTTCGGCGGAGTTGTGGATGGAATGCCAATGCCAGTACTCCACCATATTGGCGCCGGAGGCGAGGTGGCTGAAGGCCTGCAGCCGCAGCTGGCCCGGGTAGGGCACCCATTCGGGAAACCCCTGCGCTTCGGTCTCCAGCACCAAAAAATTCTTGCCTCCTTTCATGGAGCGGGTCACGTCCCCGCAAAACGAAATCTCGGTGCCGGTCAGGGCATCCTGCGAGGGATGGTAGATGTCCACCCCGGCTATGTCCAGGGCTTTGGCGGCGGCAAAATGATCCACGTCGGGCTGGATGCCGAAGGAATGGCCCTGCCAGCCGAAATCGAAGTTCTGGGTCACGAACTGGCCGGGACGCTTGTACTCGTTGACGATGGCGGTTTGCCAGGCGAGGAAGTCGGTTACCAGCTGGCGCTGGAACTTGGCGAACTCGGCGCTCTGGCTGGCGTTGATGGTGCCCACCATGGAGGGAAAATCTTCCCAGGCGTTGATGCGGTTGCTCCAGTAGTCGAGGCCGAAGGCCCGGTTCATGCTGTCGAGGGTGCCGAACTTCTTTTTCATGTAGGCCACGAACTGCTGCTGCACATCGGGACCCGCAGTGCCGTAGGCCTTGGTCTCGTTGTCCACCTGGTAGCCGATGATGGCGGGGTGGTCTTTGACATGCTCCAGGATCCTGCGGATGACCCGTTCGGAATGAAAGCGGTAATGCCGGTTGGAAATGTCCATGTTCTGGCGGGGACCGTACTGGTTCTGCCCGCGGTTGGTGACGGCCAGCACGTCGGGATATTTTTTTACCAGCCAGGTAGGGACGGCATAAGTGGGCGTGCCTACGATTACTTTGATGCCGCCCTTGTGCATGGCATGCAGCACCCGGTCGATATGCGAAAAATCAAACACGCCGTCCTGCGGCTCCACGGTGCTCCAGGTGGATTCGGCGATGCGCACCACGTTGATGCCGGCGGCCTTCATCATGTCGATGTCCTTTTGCAGGCGGTCGTAGGGCATGTATTCGTCGTAATACGCTACGCCATACAGCAGCTGATTTTGCTTTGGCTGCTGTGCCTGGACCGGTTGTGCCAGCAATAAAAAGGCAAGGGATCGTAACAACTTTTTCATGGCAATGATTTCCGTTTATTGAAACTGCAGATCGAGGCCCCAGTGCTGCGCCAGGCGGCGGGCTTCCTTTTTAGTGAGGTGGATGACGGCGCCATGCTTGGGCGACGAAAAGTTGGTGGCTTTCATCACGCCTTCGTTGAAGTGCCCCAGGTGGGTAAATTTTTTGAAATCGGAAGTTTCGCTGAATCCGAAATTGTGCGGCTGGATGCCGTAGATGTCGTAGATCAGCACCCACTTCTGCTGGCCGATGCGCTTAAATACCGTGGGTGCTTCGCAGGCCCGGGGCTCGGGGTCGTACCAGGTGCTGTCATACACATAACCGGTGTGCAGGCTGTCGGATACGGCCTGCTTAATGCCGGGAGTACCATCGTGGGGCACGTAGAACATATGGTATTTGCGGCCTACCTGCGTAATGTCCGCATCGATATAGGTAATGTCCTTAGGGTATTGAAACAGGAGCTTCGGCGCCGTTTCCATTTGGGTGAAGGCGTCGTTCATGTAGGCATAATATAGCTTGTTCTTCCCGTTGCCAAAGCGCATCGTAAAATAGAGCATCAGCTTCTTTTTCACCGGGTCCCAGCTCGTTTCGGGGGCCCAGGCGCAGCCGATGTCTTCCAGTCCGGGAAAGGCCTCGTCTACCCGCAGGATGGTGCGCGACCAGTGCAGCAGGTCGGTGGATTTCATCAGCACCAGCGAGCGGTTGTTGCCCCAGCCGTAGGCCTTGCCGTCGCGTTCCCATTCGGTGGTGCGGTAGCCCGCCTTTTGGGCAAAGATGTGCAGGTCGGTCATGGCCAGGTAGAAGGCGCCGTCGGGTCCGCGGAAAATGTGCGGGTCGCGGATACCCTTCTGAAGGGATACAGTATCGCCGGCAATAACGGGCTGACTTTTGTTGATGTCGGTAAAGCTATAGCCGTCGGGGCTGAGGGCCATGTACAGGCCGTGGGTGGCGTCCTTGAAGTAAACCATCAGGTAGGCGCTCATGTCTTTTTCGCGGGGCGCCTTCCGCTTACCCTGCGCCGATGCCGCCCCCGACAGGAGCAGGAAGATCCATATGGCCAATCGCATGTTCATATCCGTAATTTTTTTACCGGGAGCCAAATAACATAAAAAAGCCCCTTGAACAAGGGGCTTACAACTGCATACTATGTGAATCGAACTATTTTTCCCCGGCAGGGCAAAGAAAGCCGGAAAGATGGACTTCGGGCAGGCATTTCGTTTCAAAACTTCATCAATTCGTCCCATTGCCGGAAAGCTCTAATAATCTTTGTTCTGCGGGTAGCCGCCGGTATCGCGGTCGATCACCGATTGCGGGATGGGCCGCAGGTAATACTTTTCCAGAACGCCGCCGGGATTGGCCATCCGGGTGAGGATGTTCTGCTCGAACGCCCGGTTGAGCTTATGGGTGCGTTTCAGGTCCAGCCAGCGCTTGTACTCGCCGGCCAGCTCGCGGGCCCGTTCGTCCAGGATGAAATCCAGGGTCACGTCGCCGGCGGTAATGGCCAGGCTCTGCCCTGCCTTGGCCGCCCGCCCGCGCACGGCATTAAGCTTTTCCGCCGCCTTGTCCAACTGGTCCAGCTTGAAATAGGCTTCCGCGGCCACCAGGTAGGTTTCCGCCAGGCGAAACAGGAAGATGTCGCGGGTACTTTTGTAATCGCGCTCGTTGTTCCCCGGCGGCTGGGCCTGGGGATCGAAGAACTTTTGGATCATCGGGAACTTGAGGACGCCGCCGATGCCCTCGAAATCCTGTTTCCACCGGGCAAACCGGATGATCTCCACGTTGGGGTTGGCTGCCTTCAGGGCAACGGAGTCCACGGCTGTAAACGGCTGGTCGGGGTAAGGAAAGTAAAAGCGCAGGTCGCCTTTGCGGATGGTGGCCGAGCCGAGCTTATCGTCCTTGACGGCATAGAACCGGCTCAGGAAGGTCGCGTCGTAGCGGGCGTCCTTTTGCGTGTTGTAGAGGGTGTACAAAAATTGCGTCGGCATGAAATCCGAAATACGCCGGTTGTACTGGGCGGTTTCCCCGTCATAAAAGCCGGCTTCCCGGAAGACGCGCCAGCCGAACAGGATGTTCTGGCCGTTCCCCACGGTCTTGTTGCGCAGGCTGGTGGCATCGTACTGAACGGAAAAGAGGATCTCCTTGTTTTTCTGGTTATCAGCCCGGAACACATCGGCAAAGGACGACAGCAGGGTGTACTGCCCGCCCCCGATCACTTCTTCTGCGAGTTGGGCCGCCTTTTCAAAATCCGCCCGGGCGCCGAAGGGCTTATAGCCCCGGCTCAGGTACACCAGCGATTGCAGGTGCTTGACCGCCCCCTGCGTCACCCGGCCGAAATCGGCACTGGCAGGATCTACACTTCCCGCCGCCGCAGCCAGGTCTTCCAGGATGAAATGATATACCTCCTGCTCGGAAGCCGGCACAAAATGCGCCACCGGCGCACTGAATTCTTCCGTGACTATGGGTACGCCCCCGAAATTCTCCACCAGCAGGTAGTAATAGTACGCCCGGATAAAGCGTACCTCGCCGATGCGTTTGTTTTTCTGGGCGGCCGACAGGTCGGGCACGGCGCCGGCCCGGTTGACGGCCGTATTGCAGCGCTGGATGCCGGCAAAGGCGGAGGAAAAGAAATCGGCCACCGCCGAATTATCGGACGAAAGGGTTTTGTACTCGTTCAGCTGGGTGGCCCGCACCACGCGGTCGCCCACCGTGCCGCTCACCGCTTCGATCTCGCCCCGGGTAGTCAGGTCGGTGCCGTATTCAAACAGGCTGGGGTTGATATCGTAAATATCCCGCAGGGAGGCGTAGCAGGAGTTGACCAGCTTTTCATAGCCCGCGGCATCGTTGTAAAAGTTGTCGGCGGTAATGCCGCTCAGGTTTTCTTCCTGCAGGAATTTTTTACAGGAAACGGTTCCGGTGGCCAGTGCGATCGTCAGGATTAATAAAGTCTTTTTCATGTTGAGGGGTCGTTGGACATTAAAAGGAAAGGTTTACACCAAACAGGTAGGAGGCGGAGCTAACGGCGGTGCCGTAGCTGTTCTGGGCCGGCCACTCGGGGTCGAAGCCTTCGTACCTGGTGAACAGGAGGGGATTGGTAGCCGTGGCATACAGCCTGAGGTTGGCCACCTTCAGCCGTTGCAGCAGGGAGGACGGCAGGTTGTAGCCCAGCGTAATGTTGCCCACGCGGGTAAAATCCACGTTCCGGTAAGTGGGGATCACCGTGTACTGCCCCGGGTTGCCCGGCTGGAACCAGGTCTGCGAGGGATTTTCCGGCGTCCAGTAGTCGACCTTTACCTGGTTGTAATCCGCATTGTAGTTCATCAGCGTGGCGTCGAAGGAAGAGGCGAACTGCTCCCCGCGCCGGGTGTATACCATCACGTACAGTTCCACGTTGCCGTAGCGGAAGGTATTGGCCACCGAGCCGGTCCAGGTGGGCACGCGCTTGCCGATGATCCGGCGGTCGGTCGCATTGATCACGCCGTTGTTGTCCATGTCCCTGACGCGGATCTGCCCGGGCTTTTGGTTGTACTTCGCCGCCAAGTCCTTGTCCTTCAGCTGCCAGATGCCGTCAAACACGTAGTCGTAGTTGACCTGCACGGGGTGGCCGATGAACCAGCGGTTGCCCACGTCGTCCTTTTTACCACCGTTCAGCTCCAGGATCTCGTTGCGGTTGGCATCGTAGACGAAATCGGTTTTCCAGGAAAACTTCCCGGCCCGCACGTTGACGGTGCTCAGGCCGACCTCGATGCCCTGGTTGCGCAGCTTGCCGATGTTCTCGGTCACGGAGCCAAAGCCCGAGGGGGCGGGCAGCTGGCGGTCCATCAGGATGTTATTGATCAGGCGGTGGTACACGTCCACACTGCCGGTGATGCGGCCCCGCACCAGGCCGAAATCCAGGCCCGCGTTGAGCTCGCGGGTGGTTTCCCAGGTGAGGTTCTTGTTGGCCAATTGGTTGGGGGCATAGCCCAGGGCCAGGTTGCCGCCGAAATCATAAAAGGTCTGGCCCAGCACCGCCTGGGTGGAATACGGATCGACGCGGTCGTTGCCGGTAACGCCATAGCTCAGGCGCAATTTCAGGTCGTTGATGACCCCGATGTTTTTCATAAAATCCTCCTGCGATACCTTCCAGGCAGCGGAGGCCGAGGGAAAGAAGCCCCACTGGTTGCCTTCCGCCAGCCGCGAGGAGCCGTCCCAGCGGCCGGTGGCGGTGAGCAGGTATTTGTCGGCGTAGCTGTAGTTCAGCCGGCCCATGGCCGACACCAGGGTGGACTGGGTAAAATTGGAGCCATAGCCGATGACCCGGCCGCCGGTGCCGACGTTGTACCATAAGGATTTATAGGGCAGTCCCTCCACGGTGATGGTGTTGGATTCGTTGCGGTCTTTTTGCAGGCTCTGCACCACGGTAGCCGTCAGCTTGTGGTCGTCGAACTGCAGGTCATAGGTGGCCTGGTTGTCGAGTACCCAGGTGAGCTGCTCGTTGGTGGTGTTGGAGCCCTGGGTGGGCACCGATCCGCCCAGGCTCTGCTTGGAGAGCGGTCCGTAGTAGTAGCCGCTGCGCTGGGAAGAATAGCTTGGGGCGATGGTCGACTTCAGGGTCAGGCGGGCGATGGGCTCGAACTGGACATAGAGATTGCCGAAGGTGCGGAAATTGCGGCTTTCGCGGATCTCGTTTTCCTGGTCGAAGAGCGGGTTGGTCACCGAGTTGGCGCCGTACACGCGGAACTGGCGGGCGCCGGTGCTGTCGGTGGGCACGGTCATCGGCGGCAGGCGGTAGGCCGAGCGCAGGGCCTCGGAGGAGCCGATCTTGCGCAGGTTCTGCGACAGGTAGATGTTCATGCCGGACTTCCATTTTTTGCTGATCTGCCGGTCCAGGTTGCCCCTCAGGCTGTAGCGTTTGAAGTCTTCGGGCGCCACGTTGCCTTCTTCCTGCAGCAGGCCCGCGCTGATGGCAAAGCGGGTTTTCTCGTCCCCGCCGCTGGCGGTAACGTTATGGTTCATCTGCAGGCCGTTCTGCAGCACCAGGGAGGGCCAGTCGGTATTAACGCCGGCATCGATGTTTTTCCATTGCTCGGGGGTAAAAAAAGTAGCATTCGTACGGGAAATATCTTTACCCTGTGCCTTGAACAGCTCGGTGCGGAAGGCCACGTATTCCTTTGTATCGAACATTTCGGGCAGGTGCGTGGGGGTGCGCAGGCCCACATAGCCGTCATAGGAAATAGAGGTCTTGCCGGCCTTGCCTCTTTTGGTGGTCACGATCACCACCCCTTTGGCGCCGCGGGAGCCGTAGATGGCGGTGGCGGAGGCATCCTTGAGGATGTCGATCTTTTCGATATCGGCGGGGTTCAGCTCGTTGAGGCCGGAGGTGGTGGGAATGCCGTCGATCACGTACAGGGGCGAGCTGGAGCCGGTGAGCGAGGAGGTGCCGCGGATGCTGATGTTGTAGCCGCTGCCCGGCTTGCCCACGTTTTTCACCACCACTACCCCGGGGGCCTGTCCCTGCAGGGCGCCGGTGGCGTCGGGGGTGGCCGCCCGGGCAATGGAGGCGGCGCTGACCGAGGCGATGGCCGTGGTCACGTTGGCTTTTTTCTGGGAGCCGTAGCCCACCACCACTACGTCGTTCAGGTTGGCATTGACCGGGGCCAGCGTTATGGAAATGCTCCCCTGGCCGCCTGCGGTCACCTCTTTGGCTTCGTAGCCCACATAGGAGATCACGAGCACCGCCCCGGGCTTCGACAGGTTCAGCGTGAAGCTGCCGTCCTCTTTGGTGGTGGTGGCGTTGCGGGTGCCTTTTTCCAAAACACTGGCGCCGGCCAGAGGCTCCCCTTTATCGTTGGTGATCTTTCCCTGTATGGGAGCGGGCGGCGGCGGGGCGGGCTTTTCTTCCCGCACCGGGGTTTCCTGCTTTTCCCTGATGATTACCATTTTGTTGACGATGGAGTAGCCCAGGGGCTGGTCGTGCAGGCAGGCGTTCAGCACCTGTTCCAGCGAGGCGTTCTGCAGGGAGACGGTCACCTTGCGGGCTTTTTGCAAAAGGGTTTCGCGATAAACAAAGGTGTAGCCGGTCTGGCGTTTGATCTCACGGAAGATCTTTTCCAGGGGGGCGTTTTTCTCGGAGAGACTGACTTTCTGGGCAAAGCCGCTGGCGGCGGCGTTGAGGCAGACGACAAGCAAAAAAATGGCCGTTAGTTTCATCAATAACAAAGTTTTTCCGATCCCCTTTCGTTGGAGGAGACGGCGACAAGCAATCAAATGCATAGATTTGTCCGGATTTTGGGTTAAACAATAAAAGCGTACACGATGCTGCATTGGGCCAACCTGAATCCTTCGCCGGCAGTGCTGGAACCACTGCCGGTTTTCTTTTCAGGCCGGTCACTTCTTTTCTACCCGGGGCGGAGGACGACACCACTGCCGGGGCAAATTTTATTCCTTAGATAGTTATTATCGTTATTGTTGTACCAGGATCTTTTTCCCTTCGATCCGGAAATGGGCGCTGCCGGAGAGCTCCAGGGCCCGGAGCACGTCGGACAGCTTGGAGGTCCTCGGGATCTCCGCGTAGAGCGGGTCAAAGGCCTTTTTGTTTTTGAATTCCACATCCACGTCGTACCAGCGGGCGAGCTGGCGCATCACCGCTTCGATGTCCGCCTTTTCGAAATGGAACAGGCCGTTTTTCCAGGCCATCACTTCCTCCAAATTCACGCCGCTGACCACGTTCACATCGCCCGCTTTGGTGCGCTGCGCCTGCTGGCCGGGCCGAAGCAGGCTGGTGTGGCCGCCGCTGACGAATTTTACCGATCCTTCCAGCAGCGTGGTCTTCAGCGTTGCCTCTTCGCTATACGCCATCACGTTGAAGTGCGTGCCCAGCACCTGCACTTCGGAACCGCCAACGGCCAGCACGAAGGGCAAAGCCGCGTTTTTGGTAATTTCAAAATAAGCTTCGCCGGTGATCTCCACCCGCCGTTCCCTGCCGGCAAAGGCCGTGGGGAAGCGCAGCGAGGAGGCGGCGTTGAGCCAAACAAGGCTGCCGTCGGGCAGCTCTACCTGGTACTGGCCGCCCCGGGGCGTGGTGATGGTATTGAAAAGAACTTCTTTGGGCGAGGTGCCGGCCTGGTTGTAATCCAGCTTGCCGCCTACCTTGATAATTTTTGTCGTTCCCTGCCGGGCCAGGTCGCCGTTTTGGGCGTCGTCCAGCACGATGGTGGAGCCGTCCGCCAGGGTCAGCACCGCTTTTTGCCCTCCGGGCGCCACGTCCTGGCTATCCCTGAAAATGTGTTTCGCGGTAATTTTTTTTTCCGCTCCCGGCCCCCACCAGCGGGAAGCGCCCAGGAGCAGCAGTCCCACTACAGCGGCGGCTGCCGCGATCTTCCACCACCGCAGGCGCAGCACGGGCGCCTGTTTCACCGGCGGTTCGAGGCCCAGCCGTTGATGGAGCTGCTGCAGCAGGTGTTCCGATACCGCCGGGTCCATGGCGGGCGTAGCGGTGGCGGCTTCAAAGCGCTCCCGCATCAGTTCCTTCAGGGCATCCGTTTCAGGGCTTTCCAGGTAGTGCAGCAACCACTGTTTCTCTTCGGGGGTCCACTCCTCTTTTGCCAGCAATTGCTCCAGCTTGTTTTTCAGCCCTTCCATTTTCTATAGTATTTATAGTTACTGTGGGTGCAGCCCGGTGTTTTTCTTTCTGGTTTGTGCGGACGGGCTGTATGTACTGTAAATACCCGGGTGGCGCAATTATGGGGGGAGACTGCCGGAACTTTTTTTTATATTTTTCCCGGCCTAATCGACGCTCTTAAAGTTGACCACGTTCTCGTGGATGTGCTTTTTCTCCAGGACGGTACCGGTGGTTATTTTTTTGAGGGCAACATGCTGTACCGGGAGGGTCTTCTGCCCCAGGATGCGCGAAACGAACTTCACATTGGCGGCGGTTATATTTTCCAGGAAAATATTTTTAATGGGCGTCAGCCGTACTTCGTAGGTGGGCACCAGGGTCTTCCATTGGTACAGCACATCGGTCTCGATGCCCAGCACGCCCAGGTCGATTTTGCCGGAGCGGATGTTGGTGGCGTGGATGTTCTGTACATAGCCGCCCATCCGCTCGTTGGTCTTGATGAACAGCAGGTGGTTCAGCTGGGCGCCGTCCACCACGGTGCAGCTGTCGACGAACACGTTCTCGATGCCGCCCGACAGCTCGCTGCCGATGGCCACCAGCTGGTGACCGTTCCTGACCGTCAGGTTGCGGATCACGATGTTTTTGGAAGGGGTCTTCAGGCGCCAGCCCTCGGGGTTGCGGCCCGACTTGATGGCAATGGCATCGTCGCCCTGGTCGAACACGCATTTTTCGATCAACACGTTCTGGCTCATTTCCGGGTCCACCCCGTCGTTGTTGTGGCCGTGCGCATACACGTTCACGTTACGGATCACCACGTTCCTGCACAAGTAGGGATGGATGGTCCAGAAGGGGCTGTTGGTCACGCTGATGCCTTCCAGCAAAATATGCTCCGAGCGGTTGAACTGGATGAACTGGGGCCGCAGGTGGGCGGTGTCGTCCACCATCTGGCGCTCCTTCACGGGGCGGCGCTCCCAGGCCAGGTTGTACAGGCGCTTGATGCTTTCCATGTGCGCTTTGGGACGGGCAAACCATTTTTCCCAAACTTCCATTTTTGCCTTTACGGTACCTTCTCCGGTCAGGGCGATGTTCTTACATTTGTAGGCATAGATCAGGGGCGAGTAGTTGTAGCATTCCATGCCTTCCCAGGTAGTATGGACGGCCGGCAGGTAGTCGGCCGGGTCTTCGGAAAACAGCAGCACGGCGTCTTTTTCCAGGTGCAGGTTCACGTTGCTTTTGAAATGGACCTTGCCCGTCAGCCATTCACCCGCAGGCACCACCACTACCCCGCCGCCGATCCTGTTGGCTTTATCGATGGCTTTGGCAATGGCCCGGGAGGTGGCCTTCTTGTCGCCCTGCACGGCGCCGAAATCGGTGATCTTCATCCGGGGGCAGTTTCTGAAATCCGGCACCTTGATGGCCGGCATCGCAAAGGGCGCCTGGACCGTCACTTCCTTCAGGGCCACGCCCTGTCCCCGGCCGGGAAAGGAAAAGAGAAACAGGGAACAAAGGAACAACAAGACGGTGATGGTTGACTTCATAACGTTGGGCAATATTTTCAATGTCACTAAATGCTTTGGGGTGTGCTTACCTCGCCTGCTTAGCGGGTGATCAGCTTTACCACCGGTTCGGCCAGCTTTTTCGATCCCACCGCATCGGGGTGGAGGCCGTCGGGCGACATGGTCTCCATATCCAGTCCCGGGGTTTTATAGCCATTTACAAACAGGCAACCATTCCGTTTCGCCACCTTTCGGAACGATTTGCTCATGGCCTTTACCCGTTTGCCGCCGCCTTTGTATTTCTCCGTTGCCTCGGCTTTGGAGCCGTAGGGCGGCGGGGAAATGATGACGATCTGCGCCCGGTTGATGGTGGTATACGGGCTGCCCTTTATTTTCCGTACCAGCCGCTCCAGGTTTTTCGGCACCTCCTTTTGACGGTCGGCAAAGACCGCCTTGGCATCGTTGGTGCCCAGCTCGAGGATCACGTAATCGAAGGGCCGGTCCTTGGTAAAATCCGCCGCCTTTTTCAGGTTCTCGTCAATGACCAGCAGCGAATTCAGCGAGCTGTCGCCCAGGTTCAGAAAACCGATGGTGCGGCCCGACTTGCTGATATTGAATACCTGGGCATCGGGCAAGGCCTCCTGCAGCTGTTTGGGCCAGCTGAACGGAAAGGTGCCGTTGCTGTCGCCCAGGGTAAAGATGTTCCTGCCTTTTTTTGGTACGGCCGTATCCTGGGCCAGCAGCGCCAGGGGAACCAACAGCAGGGAGGTGAACAGGATTTTCAGTTTGTATGTCACGTTGGAAATTATTAGGATTAAGTAGCCGGTTACTTCCGCTTCGGTTTTAGGCTTACCGGTTGGATGCCTTTATGGGTGGGGATTACCTGCTGGATGGTGCCATCGGCATTGAAGGTCATCTTATCGATACACACTTCGCGGTTGTAGCCCGCTTCGCGGCCCATGTTGATGCCGTTGGGATAATTGAACCGGTGGTACACCAGGTACCATTCGTCCTTGCCGGGCACCTGGATGGTGGCGTTATGGCCGGTGCCGTAGATGCCGGCGACCGAGTCCTTGACCACCACGAAATTGTTTTGGGGATACGTCAGTTTTTCCAGCGGTGATTTCGTCATGCCGTACCGCACCCGGTAGTTCGGATCGCGGGTATCGTTCTGCGACCACAGGAAGTAGTAGGTTCCCTGGCGGTAAAATACGTGCGTTCCTTCGGTATACATCCGGTCCGGCGGCGTCAGTTCCTTGATGGTTTCGGGCTTCAGGGAAACCATGTCGTCATTCAGCTCCGCCCCGGCCAGGTAGCCGTTGCCCCAGTACAGGAAGTATTTGCCGGTCTGCGGGTCCTGGAACACGTCGGGGTCGATCTGCTGTCCCTTGCGCACAAAGCCGTCCGGCCGTTTGTCGATCAGGGGCTTGCCGGTATCCACGAAGGGACCCGCCGGGCTGTCGCCGACGGCCACGCCGATCTTCTGCTCGGCGCAGAAGTAGTAAAAGTATTTGTACTGCCCGTTAATCTTCCGTTCGATGATGCAGGGCGCCCAGGCGCGGACATCCGCCCAGCTCACCTCCTTTTGCAGGTCCAGCACCACGCCTTCGTCCTTCCAGTGCACCAGGTCGGCCGAGGAAAAGGCTTTAAAATAAGTGCCCATCCAGTTGGTAAAGCCGTCGGTGGTGGGATAGATATAGAAGCGGCCCGTTTTCTCCGAAAAGATGATGTCGGGGTCGGCAAACAATCCCCGCAGGGCCGGGTTGTTCTGCCCTTTTTTCTTAACCTGGACCGGCGTCACGGGTTTTGCTTCCTGTGCCCGAAGCGTACTGCAGGGTAAGGACAGGAAGGCAAACAAAAGTTTCAAGCTCGTTTTCATGTTTGTTGGCGGTTGAAGCGGCAAAGGTAGCGCAGAATAAAAGGCGGCCCCTCCTATTCGGAAAACACGATTTTATCCAGGGAAACAAAATAGCCGGTGCTGCCGTAGTCGGCCTTCCGCTTGTCGGACCAGTTGCCCCGCTCGCCTGTGACGGTAACGGTCAGGGTATACTTGTCTTTGGGAAGGGAGGGGCTCCGAAACTTCAGCTGTGCCACGGGGTATTTGCTATAAAGGTCCACGATCGAGGTCAGCACGGTTTTTCCTTTGCCGTTCTGCAGCTGCACCCGGGCATAGCCCCCGTCGGGACGCGAAAGGCCGTAAACTCCCACCTGCGTGCCGGTAAAGGTTGTGGAAAAAGCGTCGCCCTTCCGGTCCGACGAAGTAACGGAAGCCGTATCCTGCCGCCAGTTGCCGGAATACCGGATCTTTTTGTCGGTATCCCCGATGCTCTTCTGCCCCCCATTTACCGAAGTTACCGCGCCGGTGGCGGTAGCCACCTGCCAGGCCTCCCGGTATTGGGGAATGGACAGCGAAGTGCCCTTAACCTCCATCGGCTGCCAGACATAGGTAGCGGCGGATGCCTGCTTGGGAAAGGACCAGCGGTCGCCCATGAACATATAGGTGGTTTCCTTTGCACCCTTAATGGGCAGGACAAAGGTGGTCTGGGAGTTCCAGGTAAGCGTACCCTCGGGGCAAAACAGGCCACGGTAGGTCCAGGGACCTTTCAGCGACGTGGCCGTATAGTAGTAGTTGTCATTACGCTCCCAGCTGGTGAGGTGGGAGCCCAGGAAAAAATAAACGCTGTCCTTTCTCAGGATGGCCGGCGACTCGAAGCCGGAGGTCATGGCTTTGTGTACCTGCCCGGTAACGCTTTTGTAGTCGTCGCTGAGCCGGTAGATATCGCCACCATGCAGTAGCACGTAGCCCGCTCCATCTGCGTCCTGAAAGGTCCCCATATCCCATTTGCGGATGGGACGGCCGTCGAACAGCAGGGGACCGTGAAAGGTATAAGGGCCGGTAACGTTTTTGGAAGTAGCATAGCCTACGAACTGGTCCTTGTAGCCCAGGGTGTCGGCATGCATGTACATGACATATTCGCCGGTTTGGGGGCAACGCATCACCTTCACCCGTTCGCCCACCCGGTTAGGCCCCAGCTTGCCCGAGGGCTGCACCGGCAGCGCCAGGCTTTCGAACTTCCAGTGGTACAGGTCGGCCGAAGAATAGCAGGTAAAGCCGGCAAAGGCGTTGCTGGTGTCGGTATGCTTTTCGCCAAAGAGGTAATAGCGGCCCTTGTCCTGCAGGATACAGGCGCCATGGGCGCTCACTACCTCACCCCTGTCGTCGTACCAGGGAACGCCGGAATAAATGGCGCCCCGGCCCTGGGGCTTCTGGGCGCCGGAAACCAGCCCTGTGGCCAGGCATCCGAATAAAATTGCAGCTTTCGTTATCCGATTCATATGTACAGCAAATATTTCTTTAGTGATGGGCATTGTTGATTTTCTCCCTGCTAAGTACCTGCAGGTACTTCAGAAGGCTATCTAAAAACACTTGAGGATCGATAAGGGGTGAAAAGCCCTCCTGTTTTTTCCCGTTTTCATCCTGTTTTCCTCCTTTTCCGCTCCCGCTCTGGGGGCCGGCGCCCTTTATTACGCTAAATACTGCAGCCGTAAAAAAAAGGGGGGGATCCTAAAATTGATTTTTAAAGGCTGTTCAGGAAAGAAAAAGGGACATCAGGCCCAGGCAATAGCAGGACAGCGGGTAATCGGGGTGGTCTTTTATATAACTTTTGATGGAGGCTACGGCCGCCGACAGGTATTCCTTGACCGTGTAGCGGGAAATATTCAGCTCCCGGGCCGCCTCTTCGTAGGTTTTCCCCTGGAGCTTGCACAGCTCGAACACCCGCCTCCGCTGGGGCGACAGCTGGCCGAGGGCTTCTTCCAGCAACTGGTACTGCACTTCCCTTACATTCCAGTGGGGCTCTTCGGCCAGGGGCAGCTCTTCCGGAACGGCATCGGGGGCAACGGCTGCCTGCAGCACTTTTTTGAGGTAGGTAACGGACTTATTGTAGCTGACGACGAACAGCCAGCCGGAAACGGATTTTTCCGTGTCCAGGGTGGCCCGCTTTTCCCATAAGGTAATGAACACCTCCTGGAGAAGGTCCCGGGCAGCTTCCTCTTCGCGGACCAGCTTGAAAATATTGGCAAAAACGGCCTGGTGGTATTTCCAGTACAAGGCATTAAAGGCGTCTGCCTCATCTTCTTTCAGACGAAGCACCAGCTCCTCATCAATATTGTTCAGCATATCGGCCCTTTAATACCAGCAATCAGGATCATCGGGGCAAATTTATAGAATCCGGCGAGGATAAAATGAATGGAATGGGGACTACTCCTCCAAAGTTCAACCCACACACTGCCTGGAGCAACAATCAAAAACCAGGTGACAACCAGTGAGGCATCCCGTCGGTAACGAAGAGCTGTTTCTATTCGAAGGAGGGCTTTCCTTTTCCAGAGAAAGACTTTTCTGGTATCGACGGGATGCCTCACTGCGTTCGGCATGACAGCCTTATAGGAGCAATTTGCCCTATTTGTCAATGCGACAACCGGGTAAAAACGGCGGGTAATTACACTCCGCTTGCCTTATTTCTGGTTAACCGGGGTTTCGATGACCAGGAAGTGGGCGCCGGCTTCGCAGTGGATGGGAACAGTACCGGTTTCCCAGACGCCGATGCCGTCGCGGGGCTGCAGGTCGGTGCCGTCCACCCGGATCTTGCCGTCCATGAGGAAGATGAACAGGCATTTGTTCACGGGGTGGAAGGAATAGACCACTTCCTGCGCCTCTTCGAAATAGCCCAGCGACAGCTTTGCATTCTGGTTGATCCAGCAATGCCCCTGCCCTTCTTCGCTCCAGACAATGGTCTTCAGCTGGTTCTTGCGGCCCTCCAGCGGGAAGCTGCGCTGCTGGTAGCGGGGCGTAATGTTCTGCAGCTTGGGCTGGATCCATATCTGCAAAAAATTCGCGTCGTCGTCGCCGATATTGTATTCTTCGTGGCGCAGGCCGCTGCCGGCGCTCATGATCTGCACGCCGCCCGGCCCGATGGTGGTGCTGTAGCCCAGGGTGTCGATATGGTTCATCTTTCCCTGCAGCAGCACCGAGATGATCTCCATGTTGGCATGCGGGTGGATACCAAAGCCCTTGCCGGCCTGCACATAATCGTCGTTGAACGCCACCAGGGTGCCGAAGGCGCTCTTCAGGGGATGGCAATAATCGCTGAAGCTGAAATAGAAATTGCTTTGCAGCCAGCCAATGTCTTTGATTCCGCGTTCCGATCTTGGGAAAAGCTGAGACTTCATATTCTTTATTTACCGGCAAATATAGCCTAAGGAATTTCGGATTTCGGAACCCTTGATTCCAGTAAGACTCTTACTCCTTTCAAGGGGATCCGAAATCCGACATCCGAAATCTCATTTTACATTGTCCGCCACTCCGACTTTACGGGCTTCTTCCCGCAATTTGCGGCGGTCGGCCAGCAGGTTCCAGATGACGGAAACGGCCAGCACCAGGGCAATAAAGGAAAGCGACATCCAGATAGGGATCTTGTACACTTCCACCAGCAGCATTTTCAGGCCGATGAACACCAGGATAATGGCCAGCCCGTAGCGCAGGTAGGGAAAACGGCTCATCACCCCCTGCAGGGCAAAGTAGAGGGAACGCAACCCCAGGATCGCGAACACGTTGGAGGTATACACGATATAGGGGTCTTCGGTAATGGCAAAAATGGCCGGGATGGAGTCGACCGCGAAGATCAGGTCGGTAAACTCAATGGAAATCAGGCACAGGAACAAGGGGGTGACCAGGCGGCGGCCGTTCTCCTTGATAAAAAAATGGTTGCCGTGAAACTTGGGGGTCGCCCTTCCCCTGCGGGTAAACCAGCTCACCAGCGGGTTCTTTTCCGGGTGCATCTCTTCCACGGATTCGGTAAACATCTTGTAGCCGGTATACACCAGGAAGGCGCCGAAAATATAGATGATCCAGTGAAACTTGGCGATCAGCAGCGCCCCCAGGGCAATGAAGCCCCCCCGCATCAGCAGCGCGCCGAATACCCCCCAGAACAGGATCCGGTGCTGGTACTGGGGCGGTATCCGGAAATAAGAAAACAGCAGGATAAAGACAAAGATGTTGTCGACGCTCAGGGATTTTTCGATCAGGTAGCCGGCTAAGAATTCCAGTGCCGCCTCCTGTCCCTGCCGCCAGTAGATATAGCCGTTGAACAGCAGCGCCAGGGCCACCCACACGGCGGACCAGGTCAGCGCCTCGCGGGTGCTGACCGGCTTGTCCTTTTTATGAAATACACCCAGGTCCAGGGCCAGCATGCCCAGCACAAAACCGTTGAACAACACCCATTGGGACAGTCCATTCATAAGTTCCCTTTTTTCCCTGAAGACCAAGGTATGAAAAAATTATTCCGCGATTTCACGGCGGCCTTTCTAACCCGGCAGGGCAACCAGTTGCGGCACTTCCCCGGGCAGGGATAGGGTCATGATCCCCGAGATCAGTTGCATCCAGCGGCGGGCCCGGCCCTCCCGGTACGGGATATCGCCGATGGGGTCGGCGCTGCGCTCATAAAACGGCAGGGCGATGGAGCGGCCGAAGTTTTTCAGGCGGAGGTGCAGCGACACCTTTTCCAGGCTGTGGTCCAGGCCTTTTATTTTCCAGTCCACCGCCTCGATGTTGCGGTACTCTTTGAATACGGTACAGCTCTCCACCTGCTTCAGGTTGATAATGCAATAACAGATCCGCTCGTCCATCTGCCGCAGCACCAGCAGTTCGTTGCGCAGGCTGTCCCAGCCGATGATCCTTTTGCCGAAGCGTTCGAAGGCGGTAAAATTCAGGCCGCAATGGCGGGCGAGCTTTCCGATGCTCCAGCCCCCAAGAAGGTTGCGGTCGATATAATTTTTCACGGGCACTATAAACACGTTCATGTTTACGATTTTAAATTTCCGGGTAATATTGTTTGGGGCATGCGCCCGGTCTTTTTCCAGGTTAGGATTCGTGTAGGCCTTACCGATAGTGTACCAGGATAATGGACCGGCGTGCGGTTACCCCTATCGCCGTACAGGTGCCGGCAGGGCCATCAATAATGGAGGAATTTCCCCGTACCTGGTCAGGCCGGGGTGGACGTGAAAAAGACCTTATAGCAGGAAAAGAAGTACAGTTTATGACAGAACGTGAGAAAAGCGGTATGGATGCAGGCAGTATATTCCCCCGGGAAGCCGCAAGGAAGCTGCCTGCTGGAGCCGTAGACGGTATATGGAGGAATAGTGGGCATGCGTAAATATACTGAATATCAGGAGCCGCTTCCTTTAATCTTTGTTAAAGAGATGTAAAGGGGGCGTACAGAGGCAGGGGCAAAGGCGTCGAAATATCCCTTATCTTCCCCTCAAATCGAACCCATGACCAAGACCCTGCTGGCGGTCTGCTGCCTGCTTGCCTTCTTTTTTTGCCCGGCCCAGCCCGCAGAGGGCTACCGGCCGCTGGACCCGAAACAGCCCATAACGTTCCTGGGCGACCGCATCGTTTTCAAGGGTGATACCGTGGCGCTCGGCCCCAAAGCCTTTTTCATCGACGGCGGCCTGCCCGATTCGGTGGTGGCCCGCTACCGCTTCGTGTACAATTCGGTAATCGAGGCCGCCGCCCACCTTACCCACGGCACCGAAGCGGCGCCGATGACCCTCTACCTGGCGCCCTGGGTGTACTGGATCGACAATCCCGACGACCCCGCCGTCAGGGTGCCCAAAGAAGGCAGCACGCCTTACGGGCTGGAGATCGCCTGCGAGTGGCTGCACTTCCGGGGACTGACCGACGATGCCCGAAACGTGGTGCTGGCGGCCAACCGCGGCCAGACTATCGGGGCGCAGGGCAACTACACCCTTTTTAAATTCACCGGCCAGGGAACCGGGTCGGAAAACCTCACCTTTGGCAATTACTGCAACGTGGACCTGGTGTATCCGCTCAAACCCGCCCTGGGCCGGCCCAGGCGGGCCTCCGCCATCGTGCAGGCGCAGCTCATTCACTGCAACGGCGACAAGATCGTGGCCCGCAACACCCGCTTCATCAGCCGCCTGAACCTTTGTCCCTTTACCGGCGGCAAGCGGGTACTGTTCGACCGCTGCCATTTCGAGTCCACCGACGATGCGCTCTGCGGCACGGGCGTGTACCTGCATTCCACGCTCGACATCTATGGTTCGAAGCCTTTTTACCACACCACCGGCACCGGCGCCGTTTTCCTCGACTGCGCCCTCCGCTCCTTTGCCGGCGACCGCCAGTACTTTACCAAGGCCGGCGGGCAGGTAGCGCTGATCGACTGCCGCCTGACCTCACCTGCCCACACCTACTGGGGCTGGCAGGAAGTAGTGCCGCCCGAAACGCGGAACTACCAGGCAGGCGTCACGCTGAACGGCAAGCCGCTGTTCATCGGCCGCAACGATCCCGCCTCCACCATCGACCTGGCCGGCAAACCCCTCCTGCTTGCCTACCGCTTCGTGCACCAGGGCAAGGTGGTTTATAATACCTACAACCTGCTGCGGGGCGATGACGACTGGGATCCCATGGGTATCAAACCCCTGGTGCTGCAGGCCGAAAAGAAGGCGCATACCCGTTATACCGGCCTGCCGGTGCAACTCAAACTGGCACCCACGGGCCGTTCGCTGGAAACAAGGAAGAACGAAGCCCTGCTGCAGCCCACCCTGCAGCGTTTTGGTAACTATGCCGTGCATCAAGAAAAGCTTACCTGGAGCGTGGCTCCTGCCGACAAAGCCTTTGTCCAGTTAAAGCTTTCCCCGGATGGCGGCAGTTGCACCGTTATTCCCACCAACCAGCGGGATACGCCCCGCCAGGTGGTGGTGCGGGCCGTTACCGCCTCGGGGCTGGAAGGCGCCAGCCTGCTGCGGGTGTCCCCCGCCATCCTGGAGGCGCCCCGCTTCAGCGCCAGCCCCTATGTAGCCACATCTGGTCCTGGCAGTTACCGGGTGGCCTACCGCCTGGATACGAAGTATGCCGACCGGTCGGATATCCGGTGGTACCGCTGCCGTGACGAAAGGGGCACCCAGCCGGTCGAAGTGGCGGTTTCGCGGTTCGACTCACCGCTGCGCAACTATGTATTGTCGGTTGGAGATATAGGCTGGCACCTGATGGCGGAGGTAACGCCCAGGCATATACGCTCCAAAGCCGGCGAGCCCTATCGTTTTATTCTGAGCCAGCCGGTTACGGCCAGGCAGGTCACGGCCGATGCCCGCGTGCTGGCGACCGACTTCAAAAACCTTTCTACTAAAAACCAGTCCCTGGTGCTCCCGGGCTTCTGGACGCTGGGCTACCCGGAAAACGGGCCCGAGGATCCGCGCAACCGGCCGGACAAAGCCCGCGATGCCTGGCAGTACGGTGAGGGCAGCGAAGGCGCCGCCGGTTTTTGGGGACTGCTGCAGGGGCGGACCGCCAGCCTGGCCTACATCCCTGTGGACGGCCAGCAGGGCGACATGTCCCTGACGCTGACCCTCGCTCCTTTTAAAACCGCCGGCCAGGGTTTTAGCGTGGCCCACCTGTACATGGACGTGCTGGTAAAGATGGATACGAAAACCCGGTCGGGTTATGCCCTGCGGCTGATCCGCACCACCAAGTACCACGATGCGGTGGATGCGGTGCTGCTGCGCTACGAGAACGGCAAGGCCATGGCCATCGGCGAACCGGTAACCACCACTGCCTTCCGCACACCCTGTACGATCAAGGTATCCATGAAGGGCGACAAGCTTTCTGCCCACGTATCCACAGGGGCACCGGCTTCGGAGCGCCCGGGAGTAGCCGCAACTGTAGCGCTGGAGCAAACCGTGGAACCGACCGCTTTCGGAGGGTTCGGCATCGAATACAACGGGGGCTCCCCCACCCTTATCAAGGACCTGAAGGTGGAGTGGAAGGGAAATTAGGCTGCTCCTAACAAAAAGGCAAAGGTGCTCCAATAAGACTGTCATGCCGAACGTAGTGAGGCATCCCGTCGATGCCTGAAAAGCCTTCTGCAAGAAAAGGACACTAGTCCTTCAAATAGAAACAGCTTTTCGTGTGCTGACGGGATGCCTTACTACGTTCGGCATGACAGTCTTATAGGTTGTCACCCGGTTTATGATTGTTGCTATGCAAAAGTCTCCCCAGCCCTTTCTTTCACAGCATCGGCCGCGCCAAATAAGGAAGTAAGGAACCACCAGACAAAAAGGAAGAGGAACCAATGGAAGGATTCAGTGGTCCGTACGATGGCCCTATTGTAGGATTGTAGCAAATGCAGCGTCTTTTCGCTGGTGTCAATATCGGCAATGCTATCCGGGTAACCAAACGTGCTTAAAGAAGGCGTGGAAGGCAATAGCAGCCACAACACCACCACCAGGGCTCCAAAGACAATGGACGTCATTTTAAAATGTTCGACGGCTTCGGAAAATTTACTGAGGTGCAGCTTTTTCCTTTTGTTCCGCTGTACCCGGAGGATCACCGTGCCGAAAAGCAGGGCCGGGCCAAAAATGTAGAGCAGGGGAAATTCCCATAGAATGGTCATCATGATAAAGTTTTGGTTGCAATAGTTCTACCAGCTATAGCGCCGTGATTGGTTTATTTAAGGGCGACTACCCGCAGCCGCACATAATCGGCATACCATTTCCCGTCGAGGTAATTGGTGGCTTCCACCCTGCGTTCCACTTCTTCCAGGATTTCCGCTACTACTTCGGACTCCAGGTTTTCAAAAAAAGGCTGGCCGAACATCCGGAGCCAGTTTTGCATGCCCTGGTCGTCTTTCAACAGGGTGGGCCGGTCAAAATGCGCCGCGAAGGTTACCCGGAAGCCGGCGTTTTCCAGCAGCGTGGTGTATTCGGAAAGAGAAGGAAAATACCATACTTCTTTTTGGGCCTGGCGCTCAAAGCCTTTATCCTGCAGCACTGCTCTGAGGGCATTTACTATATTTCCTACATTGCCCTTGCCGCCGAATTCCGCCACAAAGCGTCCGCCCCACTTCAGGTTGTTGTAAATGCTGGTGACAGCCTGTTGGGCCTCCAACACCCAGTGCAGGGTGGCATTGGAAAAGATGGCATCGAACGGCTCGTCGTAGGCAAAGCCGGTGGCCGACTGCACGTCGAAGGTAATGCCGGGATACTTGGCAATGGCTTTTTGAATCATGTCGGGCGAACTGTCCATACCCAGCACGGTAGCGCCCCGCTGCCGGATGACATCCGCCAGGTCGCCGGTGCCGCAACCGAGGTCCAGTATCCGCTCGCCGGCCTGGGGGTTCAGAAGGTCAATCACGCCTTCTCCATACTTCGAGACAAAATCGTGCTTATTGTCGTAGAGTTCGGTATTCCATTTCATTGGAGCAAATTAGCTTTTTTTGACGAGAGCACCGACAGCGTGTCCGGTTAATATCTGCCCATTAGTGGTTAAAATCTGCACGTGCGGTGCCTTTTCTGAAATTACCTTTGGCCCCAATCTTTCACCGTTACCGCCTGCTCATGATCAAACATTTGCTCCGACTCCTGTCCCTGGCCTTTCCGCTGGTATCCGTTGCACAAACGCCCCTGTGGCTCGACGAGACCCGCAACGAGGAAAACCGCCTGCCGATGCACGCTTCCTTTATCGCGTATCCCAGCGCAGCGGCCGCCCAAAAGAACGACTGGACCACCAACCCAAACTATTTTAGCTTAAACGGCAACTGGAAGTTCCGGTGGTTCGACAACCCCAACCACCTGCCCGCCGGCTTCGAGACCCCTGCCTTCAACGACAAGGACTGGGGCTTTTTGCACGTGCCGGCCAACTGGGAAATGAACGGCCACGGCTTCCGCTCGTACAACACCTCCGGCTTTGAATTCACCTACCTGATGAAGGACGGCCCCCGCCCTCCCTTCGTGCCCACGCAGCACGACCCCACCGGCATCTACCGCCGCGAGATCGTGCTGGACGACTCCTGGCAGGAAAAGGAAGCTATTTTGCACATCGGCGCCGCCAAATCGAACCTGGCGGTCTGGGTCAACGGCCGCTACGTGGGCTATGGCGAGGACAGCAAGCTGCCGTCGGAATTCAACATCTCGCCCTTTTTGCAAAAAGGCAAAAACACCCTCGTGCTGAAAGTCATGCGCTGGTGCGACGGCAACTACCTCGAAGACCAGGACATGTGGCGGCTCAGCGGCATCACCCGCGACTGCTACATCGCCGGCCGCAACAAAACGCATCTTTACGATTACGAGATCATTCCCGACCTGGACTCCAATTATAGAAACGGTCAATTGCAGGTGACCCTGGACCTGAACCGCCCGCCGGCGGCTCCCCTAAAAGCCCTGTTCGAACTGAAAGACGGCGGAAAACCGGTAGCCACGCAAACGGTGGCGTTCGATTCGGCCCGCACCTCCTTTACATTGCCGGTAGCCAATCCCCGGTTATGGACACCCGAAACGCCGCATCTGTACGACGCCACCATCAGCCTGCTGGATGCCCAGGGCCGGGTGCAGGAAGTGATCCCCCAACTGGTGGGCTTTCGGAAAATCGAGATCCGCAACGGACAATTCCGGGTCAACGGGCAACCGGTGCTGATCAAGGGCGTGAACCGCCACGAAACGGACCCCAAAACCGGCCATGTCATTTCCAGGGAAGCCATGATCCGCGACATCGCCCTGATGAAGCAATACAACATCAACGCCGTCCGCACCAGCCATTATCCCAACAGCGAGCTCTGGCTGGAACTC